>JBHPCZ010000059.1:0-20458 GCA_042573625.1 Thermodesulfobacteriota bacterium | reverse complement strand
CGGGCGGCAGCAGCACTGACGCGTTTATCTTCAATGATACAATGACGATCAGCGGCACGATAGACGGTGGCGCGGGTGCTGATACTTTAGACTGGTCGACATACACGACGGCGCGTGGTGTGACGCTGACCGGTACAGGGACGAACGATGGTTTTGCCGGTACGGAGGCGAGTATCGGGGGCAGTTTTGACAACATTGACGTATTGATAGCGAGACCGGGAGGCGGGGACACGCTGACCGGAGCGAACTTGGCGAATGTGTGGACGATAACCGGGGCGGATGACGGTACACTGACGAGCGGTGCCAACACGGTTACCTTTACGGATTTTGCGAACCTGACGGGCGGCAGCAGCACTGACGCGTTTATCTTCAATGATACAATGACGATCAGCGGTACGATAGACGGCGGTGCGGGTAATGATACATTGGACTGGTCGTCTTATACTACGCCGCGTGATGTGACGTTGACCGGAACGGGAACGACAGATGGTTTTGCCGGTACGGAAGTGAGCATTACTGGAGGGTTTGACAACATCAATGAGTTGATAGCGGGTAGTGACGGTTATGACCAGTTGGCGGGCCTGAATGTCGATGCAACGTGGGATATCGACGGCCCAGCAACAGGCACATATACCGCAAGCGGAAGAACACTGAGCATTGGCAACTTTGAAATGTTGCAAGGCGGAAGCGGAAACGACGATTTTACACTCGCAGGAGGGGTATTCCCACTCCTACCATTCATCAACCTGTACGTGACAGGTTCTACCGGCGCGAATACGGTGGTTGTTGATGGTGACCTCAACGTAGCCGGCGTTGTGGAGTTCAACGATGCCAGCGTTACGGCGCCGAATGACATTATCGCGTATGGCGGGTTTTATAGCACCGCCCCCGGCGAAATTTTCGACAACTACACCGGTGGTCCCGGTACGATTAACACCTTTGGCGCTCCCATCACGATTAACCACGCGGGCGCGGGGGGGGATATGCTGCTGGGCACCTTGAATGCGGGTGGCGGTGCAATTAGTCTGACTGGTTGGGATATAAACTACGGTGAACTTACGGGTGGTAGTCTGACGGTAGTTGGAAACACCATCGGATTGTTGGGCGGAACTCCGAATCCTGCTTTGCCGATACCACCACCTACACTTCAGGTCCCGAAAATCGACATCACTACAATTGTGAAACTGTCGCTGACTGGAAGTTTGAATAATTATTCAGGCTGGCTGGATGCAACCTTTGTGATACCAAATAACCCGTATCCAGAACCGGCTTCTTCAGTCATTTACCCGCCTACAGTGGGTAGTTTTCAGATCAACCCATATCCGGTATATGTCATAGGCGGTTTGCGTGATTTTGGTGGCAAGATCCTGAGCGTTGCCAACCTCCAACTTCTGCTGGAGGATTTGGAAAAACTCGCAAAAGCGGAGAAATTTTTCGAATCAGAGCCGGTTCTGCTTTCGATCGAAGCAGGGGATACAGACGGAGACGGCGTACCGGATGATCAGGACGCCTTTCCCGAAGATCCGGACGAATGGGAAGATGTGGATGGAGACGGCATTGGCGACAATGCAGACCCGGACATCGGAGCAGGGCCATCATCGGAAGATTCGGACGGTGACGGTGTGCCAGATGATCAGGATGCCTTCCCGGATGATCCGAATGAATCCAAGGATTCGGATGGAGACGGCATCGGCGACAACGCTGACCCGGACACAGAAGCCGGGGAAACGGAAGATTCGGACGGAGACGGCGTACCGGATGATCAGGATGCCTTCCCGGATGACCCGAATGAATCCAGGGATTCGGATGGCGACGGCGTCGGCGACAACGCAGACCAATGCCCGGATACCGAAGAAAGGCTTCAGGTGGATGAATCCGGATGCCCGACGGCTTAAGTAATAACCTAATCGAGTTAAAACTCGATTAGGTGTTATCGGTTATCAGTGAATAGTTATCAGTTTTAAAAGCTCCCTAATTATAATCACGTCTCGTATCTGTTAGAGAGACCGAAGACAGGCAACCCTTAAAGGAGAACAGCTCAATATGAAAGTTAAAAACCGGTTGATGTTAGTGTTCTGCATTTTTTTCGGACTGGCATTTTGCACCGCTTCTTTTGCAGCGGATTCTAAGGTAGGGTATATCAATTTGAATCGGTTGGTTAAAGAATCCAAGATGGGCAAGGCTGCGCAAAAGGAAATTCAGAAATTACGGGAGAAAAAGCAGGCGCTTGTCGCTAAAAAACAGACGGAAATTAACCAGAGGAAAACGTTCCTTGATAAGCACGGGAACAAATTGCCTGCCAGTGAAAGACAACAAAAGCAGGAGGATCTTCAACAATCAATAAAGGCGTATAAAAGACTTGTTGCGGATGCCAAAGAGGATATCACGAGAGAGGACAGGCAGCTTGTTGCGATAATACTGAAAAAAGCAGACGTTGTTTTGAAGAACGTCGCAAAAAAGAATAAATATACCATCATTTTGAAGGATCCCAAAGCCATCGGCTACATGGACCCCAAGTTTGATATAACAGACCTGGTTTTAAAAGAGTTAAACAAGAAAAAGTAGAAATTGCTTAGCGCGATTGAATAAAAGCCGGTTTTTTTAACCAATGGAATATAAAAGGGCTATCCACAAGTGGGTAGCCCTTTATTAGTTGTGCCCTTACACCCTCTCCGCTTGGCGGAGGACCCGGAAAGATTCTACCGATCCGGGGTGCTCTGATAAGTGAGGCCCAACTCAACCCGTGTGTTGAATATTTAATATCCAATATTCAATGTCGAATTCAGAAGGAAAACGGCTGGTTTGCCTTCGGGTTGGATTTTTCGTGGAATTTGGTGCTGTCGTATACCCAAGATAGATTGGAGATCCCTCATCATTCGATATTCCTTGTTGGAAATTGGATATTCGGAATCAGCCAACGAGCGACGGTTTAAAAAAGCCAAAGGAATTCTGCCAATTATATAAAATCAGCAGAGCGAAGCGACGCCATAGGCGTAGTGTGCTACGTCGAGGATTGCAAAAGGGCGGGAACGCCGGATTGGGCCAAAAGATGCCATTAATGGATAGACACTAATTAGTATTCACCGGCACACCTGAAACCAAACAAAAAGCTGCTGTAATTCGGCTCGTATCTGTCCCTGTTGGCGGAACGCAGGCTTTCCATCCCTTCTATATAGGAGCCCCCTTTAATGACATGTTCTGTCCCGCTTTCCGGTCCTGTCGGGTTCTGTGTCTGCCGTTCGCCGGTTCCGTACCAGTCCTTGCACCATTGGTAGACGTTTCCGGCCATATCGTGCAGCCCGAAGAAGCTTTGGCCTTTTTCGTATTCGTTAACGGGCGTGGTTGAACCGACCATGTTGTCAAAGTTGGCCAATGTATCATTCGGTTCTTTGTCCCAGGGGTACTCCCAGGCATTCGGTCCTCTGGCCGCGTTTTCCCACTGAGCTTCGGTGGGAAGGTCTTTTTGTGCCCACTGGCAGTAGGCCAGTGCATCATTATACGACACCTGGGAAACAGGATGGTTCTCTCTCCCCTCGATGGGGGTGAGGCCGTCCGGTATTTTCCAGTTGGTACCCTCCACTTTCTTCCAGCGCCGGCCGATTCTCACCATTCCGGCGCCTTCCTGGTCCGCATCGGTCTCATATCCGGTTTCATCAACAAACTTTTGAAACTGCTCGTTGGTCACCAGGTACTTGTCTATATAGTATTTGTCCAGATAGATGGTTTGTACGGGTTTTTCGGCGGCGTATTTGTCCGAGCCCATGGTAAATTCTCCTTCAGGGATAAATACCATGGTGCTGCCGTCGCCCGGTATTGCTTTGAATTCGTCAAATCCTTTTGCGTTTTTCTCCAAGAATTCATATTTGCTTTCCACAGGGGGCGGCGGGGGCGGCGGGCCGACGTCTTTGGGCCCGGACTTGGACTTCATAAAATAGCCTGCGCCGGCGCCGGCAATGATCAGTGCGATCAAAACAGACGCAATCAAGGTCATCGGACTTTTCTTTTTTTCAACAACCTCAACATCTCTATCGGGCAACACTCCCACGGAATCCGCTAATGATGCGCCTTTGTCCAGATCAACGGTGTATGTGGCGTCATCGATGTCCCCGTCAATGGAGCCCATTGCTTCACTGAAGGCGCGAAAATCCGCGAAACGGTCGTCCGGATCTTTTTCAAGGGACTTGGAAATGGCCTGACTGACTGTCGGCGAGAGATTGGTTGCATATTTAGACGGCGGATCAGGGATTTCATTGAGGTGGCAGAACATAATCTGGGCGGTTTCAGTGGCGGAAAAAGGCCGTCTGCCTGCAAACATCTCATAGAACACGAGCCCCAGGGAGTATATATCTGATTTTGCGTCAATTTCTCTGCTTTTATCCAACCTTTCAGGGGGTACATAAAAGATTGAAAGCATGCTTGCAGCAGTATCATGGGATGCTGCCGTGGACATTTTTGCGATACCGAAGTCCATGATTTTGGCGTTGCCGTGCTTGTCAACCATGATATTGGCCGGCTTAATATCCCTGTGCAGGATCCCGCTCTCATGGGCATACTGAAAACCTTCGAGTGACTGCTTCGCTATTTTAAATGCCAGTTCAAAAGGCAACAGTTTTTGTTGCTGAATGATTTTTTTCAGTTCGTTTCCCTGAACATATTCCATAACGATGCAATAATTGTTACCGTCCGGGAAAAACTCCATAAGCTTACAAATATTGGGGTGATCCAGCTTGGCAAGAATCATCGCCTCATGGAAAAACTTTCTGACGACTTTTTCATTCTCCAGCACCTGAGGGTTGAGAATCTTGATGGCAACAGAATTGCCGTCACCCCCTTTGGCCGCCCAGACAGTGCCGAAACCGCCTTTTCCCAAGGATTTGGTAATGATGTAGTCACCCACTTGTTTGTCAATCATGTACGATTACCTCACAAGATTAATGCATTTATCCACCAGGCTCGACATTAAATCGGTTTTGTCTATCCGCGCAACGATTACGGTGATATTATCGGGTCCGCCATTTTTATTTGCTTTTTCTACCAGTTTTTCACACACAACGTCCGGTGCTCGATGCTTGTGTACGGTGTTCAATATTTCATCATTGGACACGACACCCCATAGGCCGTCACAACAGAGTAGGATATACTGCCCTTTTTTTACTTTGGTATGTGTTTGAGACGTATCGACCTGCAACTCTGGACCGAGGCCGATGGCCCTGGTAATGATGTGCCCCTCAGGGTGGTTCAGGGCTTCTTCTTCAGTGATGGCCCCGGCCTTTATCAGGCTCGCTACGAATGAGTGATCTTCCGTAAACTGTGATATCCGATTTTCATCGATAAGGTAGCCCCGGCTGTCCCCGACATTGGCGTGGTACATTTTGTCGTTTTTAAACACCACAGCAACCAGAGTGGAGGCCATTCCTTTTAATTCTTCGTCTGCTTGACCCTTTGCAATGACTGCCTCATTGGCCTTAAGGAATGCCTGTTTCAATGATTCGGGAATATTTCCAGACATATCCTTATAGTACGCTTCCATAAGATTATCAACCGTTATCCTGGAAGCTATTGCGCCTCCCATTCGTCCGCCCATGCCATCGGCTACGGCCAGGAGGATCCCTTTGTTGTTTTTCCTGCCGTCTTCGGGTGAGAAATAGGCGTGGTAGTCCTGGTTCTCTTTTTTTTTCATACCCCGATGGGATGCCGATCCGACGGTGACCTCGATCATTGGGTTTATCCTTTCGGCTCTCCTGCGAATCGAACCGGCCAGGCAATGCCGTTATCCTTTTTCTTCAAATGTGCGGATTTCCCCGCCCACATGTTCATCTGGTAAACATATTGCGGGCCGAACTTATGTTTTGATTTTGACCAGTAACCGACATGGGTGAGAATGCCGGAGAAGGGATGGCCCGTAGGCAACGCCGGATTCTGCTGCTTTTTGTCGGCGATCCGATTCAATTCGGCAATCGTCGGAAGCCGCCATCCGGCCTGTCCGCTAATCTGCAGGCTCCGGCAGTATTCGACAGCCTCTTCATACGTAAGGGCGATCTGTTTGGGTTGCTTTAGCCACATTAGGCCTAAAAGAAGGTCCGTAACGGTCCCGTCTCCGTTGTCCGTAAATCTGTCTTTAATCTGGCCGGTGATGACGTCTCTGACCTTCCCATTCGGGGCGTATTTATATCGCTGCCGAATCTTTTCTACCGTTACGGAGGCGGTTCTTCTGCCGCCTTCCATGCCCTCTTTATTCTCCGGGATCACTGAAAAATTTTGTGTACCGATTGTATTTAACTTCATGCGGAAACGCCATTGGTTATCAGAGCCGGCCATCTTATATTGTTTATTTCCCAAAACAAGGGTGACCCCTTTGGCAGGACTGTCGGTGGTGGCCGTAAAAGTGAAAAGCTTTCCGGTTTCAGCTTTCTCGGGCGAAACTTTCGCTGTGACCACGTTCGCCAGCATGGCAGCTCTCCGGGTGGCCACAATCTGTCCTTCTCTGGGTTTTCCCTGGACGCCGTCTTTATTTTTCGCGATCACATTGTACTTGCTGGTGCCGACCGTGTTGATTCTGGTAATGTAGCTCCACTCGGTGCCGGAACCTTCCATGGCGTGCTGTTTGCCATCGATTTCTACATACGCGGCATCCGACGGCGAACTTGTTTTGGCTTTGATTTCAAAGCTGTCTCCGGCATGACCTTTGCCGGGACTTACTACGCTCACATCAAGCGCCGCTACGTCTGGAACCGCCAGCGGTCTTTTCTTGGTCAGTATCTCCCCGCTTTTTGAGAGGCCGTCTTTGCCGTCGTCATTTTTGGCAATGACCGTGAATTGCTTTTTCCCGATGTCCGGTATCTTTCTTTTGAGACGCCATGTTTTACCGGAGCCTTCCATGGTATAGACGGTTCCGTCCATTTTAAGCGAAACAGTTTTTGCGGGAAGGTTTGTCTTCGCGGAGATGGAAAAATCCTCTCCGACAAACCCTGTTTTCGGCGCCGAGATTTCGGTAACGTTGACCAGTTGCGCGTTTATTAAAACCTTTCCGATTTTTGAGCTCCCGGGCACACCGTCTTGATTTTTGGCAACCACGGAGTAGGAGAGGGTCCCCGCATCTTCGATTCTTTGTTTCAGGGACCACTCGGTGCCGGAGCCGGTCATCTTGTAACTTTTCTCGCCAACAACAAGGGCGACACTCCGGGCGGCACCGCTGGTGGTGGCTTTGAAGGTGAACGCATCTCCCTGTAACCCCTGTGACGGGCTTATTTCAGCCGTTACGACATCTATGGATTTGGCTGGACGTTTGGCGATGAGAATTGATCCGTCCTTTGCCTTTCCCTGCTTTCCGGCTTTATTTTTCGCGATGACCTTAAATTTTTTGGTGCCGATTTGATCGACCTGGGTCACGTAATTCCACTGGGTGCCGGTACCTTCCATGGCACGGAGCTCGCCGTCTATCTCAACATACACGTCCTTTGGCGGAAGGCTGGTTTTTACATTGATCGAAAATGTCTCTCCCTGGTAAACTTTTTTGGGGTTTACGGCAACGACGGTTACATCCGGGATGCCCGCCGGCCTCTCCTTGGTGAGGATCATTCCGCTTTTTGAGCGACCAATTTTTCCGTCAAGGTTCTTGGCGATAACCGTAAATTGCTTGCTTCCGACGTCCGTTATCGTTTTGCTGTAGCGCCAGGTATTTCCGGAGCCTTGCATGGCGTATTCGGTTCCGTCCATCTTGAGCGCAACATCGGTTGCCGGGCGGTCCGTCATGACAGTGATCGTGAACTCATCGCCGGAAAAACCCGTTTTGGGAGCCGGTATCACCTGAACAACGTTAACCGGCGATCCTACCACTTTGATGCTTCCGCGCTTGATAGCGCCCAGTACGCCGTCATCATTTGTGGAAAGTATGGAAAAAGCAATGGTTCCGGCCTCTTTTATTTCTTTGTTTAGATACCATCGGGTCCCGGAACCTTCCATTTCAAATTGCTTGCCTTTGATGCGTATGGACACTTTGCTTGCCGGCTTGTCCGTTAAGGCCCGGAAGCTAAATTCATCTCCTTCTTTTCCCTTTTGCGGGATCACCTGGGCCGTTACCACATTCGCTATCACGCCGGCTTCTTTAAGGACGGTGAACTGGCCTTTCTGGTCTTTTCCCGCCAGGTTATCTTCGTTGATTGCGGTGACCTTGAAAGCGGTAACTCCTCCCTTGGTTGACTTTAAGCTGTATTTCCACTTTTTCCCCTCTCCTCGCATCAGGCGCTTCTTCCCCTCAATTTGAATGTAAACCTCACTGGCAGGGCTGCTGGTCAGCGCCTCAATGGTGAAACGATCTTCCGGATATCCCTTTGGCGGGTTCGCAAAGGCATCAACAACATCGATAATACGGGCGGGTGTAAGTTTCGTGATAATAAACTGGCCGTTCTTATCCTCGGGGGTTTTGATCCTGCCGCGCTGCAGTGTGGTACCGGCGATCTTGGATATGGGAAAGAGGATATTCTCGTCAAACATCAGGTTCTCAAAATCGATGATTTTAAGGAAGTTGTCGTCCAGCGCCTTTCGAAGATAATATGTGAAAAGCCCGAGTCCTTCTGTGTCTTTGGTGCCGGGCCAGTGGGCGTCACCAAATGCGATGATTTCCCGTGATTTACGGGAAGCCTTTTCCTTAATCTTTTCCGGATATCGCAGGTCAAACGGAGAGAGGGTGATCGTTACGGACTTGAGCAACTTGGTTGTTACAGGAGAGTCGGTCAGGATAAGCAGGCTTTTTGCCTTAAAGTCTTTGGCGGTAAAATAGGTCTCTGCCAGCTCCGTATGGCTCAACCAGTACCGCTTTCTTTTTTTGCCGTCCTGCGGTATCCAGTAAGTTTCGCCGTCATCGTCTTCGGTGCTGTGTCCGGAAAAAAAGATCAGAAGATTGTCTTTTTCGGTGAGTTTTCCCGCGTATTTGTCTAGATAGTCGAGAATGGTTCCTTCAGTCGGCTTTTCTTTCGTGTTATCCGTAAGCAGGGCAATATTCTCCTTTTTGAAATCATATTTATCCAGAAGAATTTTTGCCATTGCCTCGGCATCTTTTACAGGGCTTTTCAGTTTTGACCATTCGTTATAATTGTTGATCCCGATAATGAGCGCATGGTTATATTCCATACTGACAGATTTCTTTTTTGACAGCGCAGACAGTCCTACACTGGCCAGGATCGCTACAAGAAGAATAAAAAAGACGGGAAGAAGTATTTTAATTAATTTTGGGCGGGTCATGAAATGGTCTCCTCTGTAAAGGAACATGCCGTACAGATAAGATAAGATCTTATTTGGGCATAATTATACCGAAAATATTGTGTATTATATACGATGAAATTTAAAAACTGTCAAGGGACAACCGGCCTCACGGGATCGGTTTTCTCAAGTTTTGAAGATAGAATTTGCAAAAGATCATCAGCGAACCACGAGCGGTGTTTCGAATTAGCTCAGACCGTACGGTAAAATTGACATTGCACTGAGAGAATGGAACAGAACCCCCCACAACTATAGCCGGATTCAATCAAGCTTAAATCTGGAACGGCTTGGATGGATTGCACTTGACAATCTATGTCAATGTTATATATATCAGTCTTATTTCAATCAGCATAATCAGTATAAATTCTGTATTGCACTGAGCGATAAATAAGATGACGTCAAACGAACCCAAACATCTCCAGATAAAGACACCCCATTTTCAGGCAACCGGCATTTCTGACGTTGGCCGGGGAAGACCTCGGAATGAAGACTCGATCTACCTGGATGAGTCAGGCCATTTCGTATTGCTTGCCGATGGTATGGGCGGGCACGAAAGAGGTGCGGAGGCGAGCAGCACCATACTTAATGTCATTAAAGAATACCTCCGGCCCGAAGCGCTGACCGAACAACTCATGGATATTACGGATGTTGAAGGTGTCTCGTCTGAGCTCGTGTGCCTTTCTTCACTGGTGGGAGACGCTGTCGAAGAGGCAAACCTGGTGTTATACGAGCGAAACCAGCAACTGGGACTCGAGCGATTTATGGGAACAACCGTGGTCGGCCTGGTTCCAGTGGCAGGGGGGTATTTGCTGTGGTTCCATGTCGGCGACAGCCGCATCTACCTCTGGCGGGATTCCACTCTCAAATGCCTTACCACCGACCACTCGGCCTTTGCAGAATGGGATCGAAACGGGCGGACCGGCCAAGAGCCGAAGAAGAATATCATTACGCGGGCTATCGGTCCTCATGCGGGGGCATCTCCCGACATTTCTTGGCATAAATGGCAGAAGGATGACATATATTTTCTTTGCAGTGACGGCCTTACAGATATGCTCACGGAGGACCAGATTATCCAGATACTGAGTCCCCTGCAGGATGTAGATCATATTGCACGCCAGTTGATCGACGCGGCGAATGAGGCCGGCGGCAAGGACAATGTGAGCGTCGTGGTTTGCAAATTTTAAGCTTTATCGTTAAACTTTTTAAATTAACTCTACAATAATAGAGGATAATTAAGAAATATGGCTCGAATTACTGTTTCCCTTGCGATTCTGTTTGCTGATGTTGCGAAAAGTACACATCTTTATGAAACCTTGGGCAATAAAGCTGCGAAGAACTTGATCGACTCCTGCATCTCTATTATGACAGAGGCAACTGTGAAATATCAGGGCACCGTGATCAAGACGATAGGGGATGAGATAATGTGCACATTCCCAACCGCCAGTGACGCCGTTGAAGCGGCAGTTGAGATGCATCAGGCCCTTGAGGACGTAACCATTCCCGAGAAGCCCGGCTATGGCTCTCCAAACATCTACGTGGGGATTCAATTCGGACCGGTGATTATGGACGGCGGCGATGTCTTCGGTGATGCGGTCAACGTGGCAGCCCGAATGGTGGCTTTAGCAAAACAACGACAGATCATCACCACCGAGGAGACGGTAAAAATGCTTTCGCCGGACCGCCAATCCTCGGCCCACTGCATCGATAAAACAACGATTAAAGGCAAGAGTGGGGAGGTGCGCATCTATGAAGTCATTTGGGAAGAGCATGACATGACGGTGATGTTGACCGACACACCGGATATTCCGTCCATAAAAAGCCGTATGGAGCTGACCTATCAAGATCTTACCATTGAGCTCGATGAAAACCGCCCCAGTGCCACATTGGGACGCCAGACGCACAACGATGTGGCTGTTAACGACAATCGTGTCTCCCGATCTCACGCCCGCATTGAGTATAACCGGGGAAAATTTACCTTGATTGACCAGAGTTCCAATGGCACTTTCATGGCCATTCAGGGGAAAGAAGGCCTTCTCCTCAAGCGAGAAGATAGGCAACTGCTGGGGAGTGGTGTTATCGGTCTGGGTCGGGAGGTGACGCCTGATTCACCACTAGCGATACATTTTGCCATCAAATTTTAATATAGATTCTCTTTTTTGATTTATAGTTTTGAGTTTTTAACCTACCAGCTTCCCAATATCGTTGTTTTACGCCACTTATACATCGAACATTTCCCCATACTTTAATACCGTGACGGGAAATCATCAAAATATTTTATCGTTTATCGCATTATCCCTGAGAATTCGGCTTATACGGGATAGCTGCCTTGTTAAAAATATGTAATCGAATTTACGAATTAGAGCACTTAGGGAGGGGCAATCGGTTTGTTTATTCCAAAATCAAAGTGGTTTCTCAAATGTATATTTTTTCTTTTTTTGTCGATGGTGTTCCTTCAAATTGATGTCGCAGATTGCGCAGAACGCGTTTACTACAGTATTCAAATTTCTTCTTTCAAGGATCTTAACAGAGCAAACAGGCAGGTTAACGCGCTAAAGAAAAAGGAAAAAACAGTTTTCTGGAAAAAAGTCACTATTCCGGGAGAGGGTGAATTTTACAGGGTTTACCTGGGCAAATATGCAAATTACGATGATGCGTTTGAATACTGGAAACAATTGCGAGAAGATAAAACAGTCATTTACTGTGGTATACACGAGTTCAAGGAAAAGATTGAGTTAAAGGATAAAACGCACGTTTCAACGCAGAGCGTGTCAAAGCAGCCGGGAGCCGTTCCTGCCGCGCTTCAAATTCCAGATCGATTTGTTGACAACCGGGATGGCACGGTTACAGACACGCATACAAACCTGATGTGGATCAAAAACGGGTGGCGACTCGATTTTTTTTCCGCAGTTACGTGGTGGGATGCCAGAAAAAAATGTGACCGCTTCAGGCATGGGGGGTATACCAACTGGCGGCTTCCCACTATTGAAGAGTGGCAGACCCTTATCGATGTTAAGTACCAATCTCCTGCGCTGGTTGAACCGAATCCGTTTGTAAACATCATTACCCACCTGCCATACTGGTCCATATCCGAATTTACGTACGAAAAAAATCATACTTGCGATAAAGAGTGCCTTTTTCATTCCTATACCGTAATGCTGTATTCAGGAAACATCTTGCACCAAAAGAAATCCGTAAGGGCATTTATCCTGCCGGTTCGTAATCTTGAATAATTTCCTGGATGGTTTCATAAAAATCGGCGGGCTATCTTTTACGATACCGTCATCTTTCCGGTAAAAACAAGTTACTTCTCTTTTTGCTCATGATCCCTTTGGAAATGACCAGCTTTCTGCCAACCCCCATGCCGTCGTTTAATATCCGGTCATCCTGGCTTGAAGCATTCCTCGTGAAACTTTTTGTGTGCGGATATTTATAGGCGACATACTTTGTTAACATGGGGTCTTCAATTCTAATCAGCGAAAAATCCTCCCGGACCTTTTCATTAGTTTTAATTTGTGATGCCAGTTTGTAGCGAAACCCTTCTATAATACCCACCGCAAAGTCTGTCTTGCGATATCGATTTAACCCCTTATCCGCATTATACTTGTCCCACTCTGTTTGAATAAAGTTGCGGACGAAATCAAAGATATAGTCGGCTATTTTTATATTTTGAATGGTTCCGCTGATTTCCAGTACACGTCCCATTTTATTTTTTTCTATCACATACGCAGGCACCCAGAGCCCTTGCACAAAATAAAAATCTTCCAGTAAACGGGCAAGATGATACGCTTCACGGGATTGACGCAGGGCAGGCGTGCCGACAAACACGCTGACAAAATCCCTTTCCGTTTCATGGGACAGAAGGTCAACATTATATTTTGCGATGAACTCGTGCGCCTTGGCCATGGCTGATTCAGCTTCATGATGATTCCGGCTTTCAGCCAGGGCCATCAGTTTTTTAATACGAAGCAATATTTTATCTTTGGTATCCACCGAATCGTGGAATATAAGCTCTCGCAACGGTCTATAGCGGCCTGAAGCCTTTGGATTGGCCCGGAGAATATGGCAGGCTTCCTTAAACTTCGGCCCATGAGGGGGGGCATTACGGGCGTTCAAGACGGTTTCAGCAAATTGATGGGCCATTTCGTGGACGAGAACTTCACGAACAGAATCCCATGGATAGTTGAGGACAAGTTTCCGACTCAGACAGATTTCACGCTTTTCCCCGGACCAGTATCCCCATTTGCTTTTCATGCTCTTTAAGCTGAAGAGCGGTTTTTTCATTTGCGTCCGGTGTGCTGAACTGAGAACCCACAGTGCTGCCTCCCATTCGCACGCCAGGCCATGGAGAATGCGGCGTTCCAGTTCTTCCTGTATTAAAATTTTACCCTGTTTCATCTAAATGTCCAGGCTTAGTGCGCTATTTCATAAATTCGGTGACATATAACGGGTCAGTTTATAGACAAACCACAGAGAGCACAGAGGACACAGAGAATTATATTTTAAACCTTTCTCTCTGTGCTCTCTGTGTCCTCTGTGGTGAAATATTTACGTCACCATATTTACGAATGTTTGTACTTAGTTGTGTCTTAAACCTTATCTGCCAACGAGCGACTGTTTTAAGGCCGTGGTCGATGCCCCCTTGTGGGGGCTTCCTGATGCATCCCACTGTGCGGGAGTGGCTTCAATCCAACAGTTTTAGTTGGGTTTCTTTTACCTGCTTTTCAGAACGCTTTTCTTTTGGGGCGCTCTCGGTGCCTTGCTGTGTGCTGAATTCAGTCCAGTCTTTGGAAAAATCTGCCTGGGGCTTTGTAGAATACGTCACTTCAAACGTGTTGTCGCCGATAATTTTTACAGCGTTGAGCGGGTTCAGAAAAAGTTCTGTTTCCTGATTACTTATGACAGGAAATTGGTAATGCTGATTGATGTATTTCAGTTCCTTTTTTCCTTTTAATCGGTCCTTCACAAAGGCGAAATGGTTTTTAAGTCTGCTTTGAATTTGCGCATTTGAGAATTCGACCATGGTGTTCATTCGAGAGAGGATAGGTTTCCGAAATTCCGGTTCCAGTTCAAAGCCGAAACTGTTTCTGCAGGCCGCCATCGCGGCAAACAATGTGGTCCCCGTACCCAGAAACGGGTCCACGACCGTATCGCCCTTTACCGAGAACATGTTTATCAGCCGGTACGGGATCTCAAAAGGATATGCTGCACTTCTAAGCCGTTCCATTCCCCGGTCAAGTGTTTGGGATACTCCTTTTAGATCGGTCCAGACATCTGAATACCAGACATTTCTCTCTTCCCAGAAAAAGGCGCTTTCCCGCCGCTGCTTTTTCTCATCCGCCGTATGGAAGGTTTTTTTATGCCCTTTTCTCAATATGAGAATATATTCATGTTCCAGAGTAACGTATGCCCCGGGCGGCAACATCCCGGATCCCATGAATTTGCTGGGAGCGTTGGTCTGTTTTCGCCATAAGATTGCCGGCAGTGCGGCAAATCCGATCTCAATCAGATATGTCAATATCCTCGAGTGGTTCGGATAGAGCATGAAATTCCCATCGACTGTTCGTGTGGCATCTCCGATATTGATACAGGCAATGCCGCCGTCAACTAAAATCCGATGGACTTCATTCCAGACGCTGTCAAGCTCGCTGTGCATCAATTCAAAGGCGGTGAAGCCTTGTTTGCCGTTCAGCACAGTTTTAATTTCGGAATTCTGACTTGAAAAGAATTCATCCCACATTTCGATCATGGGGTAGGGTGGAGAAGTCATCACCAGGTCAATACTGTCCGAGGGGATTTGCTCCATGCTATTTGAATTTTCAAAAGAGATTCGATGCAATGTTTTCATATGCTTTTCTCTGATCTTTGGATAAACGTATCCAGTATGCCATAGAGTTCGTAGATGCTTACAATATCTACATGCTCGGTCAGAGAGTGCTGACTCTGATTTCCGTCTGCGCCGAAGATGATCCCGTTGATTTTGTTTTTTGAAAGAAAGCGGGCATCGTTGCTGCCGTCTTGAAAGCCGATGCCGGCTGTTTTTGCAATCTCTAACAATAGATTCAGATAAGGTGATTCGCCGTCGGGAAAAAGGGGGGCTATGGATTCGACGATAACCTCACTCTGCAATTCAGATTGCATCCAGTCAAAGAGTTTCTCCATGTTGTCATTTTCCGTATACCGGATGTCGAGCAAGGCCGCAGCGTGCTCCGGGGTTTGTTGAAAAGGATTTTCCGAATGGATATCCATTAAATGGATACTGCGGTGCCGGTGTTCCGGTGCTGATTTTACGAAATGCGTATTCAATTTGTTATAGTCGCCGGTCAGTTTCTCTATAGCGTTTTTTTCGGTCCACAACCGCGTATCTCGATCTGCCTTGAGTTTGCAAACGAGTTTTATCCTGACAGATCCTTTTTCCTTCACGATAATTTTTTTAACATTGCCGCCGTCCAGGACAATACAGAAATTTGTCTTGATCTTTTGAAGCACCTGTTTCGCGCCTTTGAAACCGCCGGTCTCTTCATCGCTGGTGATCAGTATCCCGAATGGCAGATCGATCTGCCCTTTGTTTTGTTGTTCAAGTCGCTGGATCTGTTTTTTCAGCAGAACCAGGGACAGCGCAACAGCATATTTATCATCAAGACTTCCCCGGCCGTAGAGCTTGGTTCCTTTGACCAGCGGGCTGAAAAGTTCAGCCGGCGCGTCGACCACGTCGACGTGCGCCATCAAGAGTATGGGAGCAAACCCGGTCTGGAGGTCGGGAAGGACCAGAATGGACGGGGAATTTCCGTAGACCGAATGCCTGTATTCGATGCGATATTTTCTCAGATAATTTTCTATGAATTCCACGCACTGTTGAATCCCTTGGGGATTTGACTGTGTGGATTTAAATCGAATGAGGTTTTGGGTAAGATGGATAATTTCTTCCATATTTGAGTTGTATCCTAAACCCTCCGCTTCTGGCGAAGGACCCGGAGAGGTTCGACCGATCCGGGGTGCCCCGGTCGGATCGACGTCACTCAACCGGCGTTTTGAATGTCGAATATTCAACATCCAATGTCGAATATCGAAGGAAAACATTCGGTTATACCCTCGGGTTGAAACTGGACATAGAATACGGCGCTATCGTATACCCAAGGCAGAGCGGAGATCCCTCATCATTCGGCATTCCTTGTTGAAAGTTGGATATTCGGAATCCGGAAATGAGCGACGATTTCAAAAGCCAACGGCGAAGCCCCATCGTGGCCGCTTCCTGATGCCTCCCGTTATGCGAGAGGAGACTCACTGCTTTTCCGCTTGGCCCATAAGGGCTTTAACCGGTTCGAGACGATAAGGGGTGTCCTGTTCGATGGCCTTGAGTACGGTCCCGCCGCCGGTAAAGAAGTAATATCTGGGGTCATCCATGGCAGCCAGATACAGATCGGGGTTCAGGTTTTTGAACTCCTGGAGGGTATCACCTCCTGCGATGAGCTTTCGAGCGTGTTTGTTTTGATCAATGGTACGGTAAAGCTTTTCGGAACCCTCGTAAAATTTCGGGGTAAATCCCATAACCGCATTGATTAAAATGGTTTTGGCCGATCTTATCGCATTCATGATGTCGGTTTCATCAAAGGACTCCGGAGCCACGTCAAGCAGATAATTGTATGTGCTCCCGGGTTTAAAATCTCTAATGTCTCGTGTCCGAAATGTCCCTTCCGAACGCTCTTCGAGGGAATCCGACTCTGTAACAAAGGGCAGCGAGGCGATTTTTTTGTTTTGCCGATCCTGACGAAGCAGTTCGTTGGCTGATGTCGTGTCGGTCGCGTCTACACCGGCCATCCGAACATCATATTTGGCACACAAGAAGGCGTTATAGACAACGCCGCCCAGCAGGAGATGATCTACTTTTTTATAGATCTGGTTGAGGGGGCCGATTTTGGTGTCGTACTTTGCTCCAGCAACCACAGCCACGAAGGGCCTTTCCGGTTCAAGAACCTGTTTAAGGTGGATGAGTTCGTTCTGCATGAGTAAGCCGGCATAACTGGGCAAATACTTGGCCACATCAACGGTGGAGGCATGGGGCTGCCATGATCCGAACGCGTCGTTAACAAAGACATCGGCGATACCTGCCAGCTGAAGCGCAAGACGATCTCTCTTTTCATCCTGGGCTTCCTCGCCTTCGAACCAGCGCGTGTTGGGTAGATAAATACCGCCGATTCGGCAAGCGCGCAGGTCCTGGATGAGTGCGCTGATGGACGTATCCATCTGTCGGATGCCGGCTTCGGGATCGACCGGGAATTGGGGCACCGGGAACCGGGTGCGCAGTTTGTTTTCCAGATACGCCGCGATCGGCTTGACCGATGTGTGGTCCGTCACGATAATTTTTCCGCTTTTTTTGTCTCGCGGCCGGCCCACGTGAGTCATGAGAATGAGATGGCCACCGTGGTCAAGGATATGGTTCAGTGTCGAGAGGGTGGCATCGATTCGGTAGGGGTCACGGATTTCTCCCTTTTTTACAACGTTGTGATCCACTCGAACCAGAACGACCTTGTCCTTCAGATCAGCATCCTGGATGAGGGGCAGGCGGGGATCTAATTCAGTGGTCGTGGTCATGGATAGCACTCCTATTTTATGGCGATTACTTTGCATGAAAATTGGTGGGAATCTATAGAATATCCAACACGGAATACTCAATGCCATGCGCTCTGCGCTTTGCTCCCAGCGCTATGCTCCACGCTCCGTGCTTCATTCGACGGTTCCTTGTTGGGCCTTGGACATTCAAACTTCTCGCCCCTTACTACTTAATCCTTACTGCCTACTGCTTGCTGCCTACTGTCTTCTGTACTCTATTCTTACGCTCAATGCCATGCGCTCTGCGCTTTGCTCCCAGCTCTATGCTCCACGCTCCGTTGCGCCGTGTGTTATGCGTTTTAGACAGTCAGGAAGAGGCGAGTGGTCCTGTGCCCGTTAAGAAAAAATTAATCCAGTCAAATCCGAATTTCATCAATTCCACATCCGATGCTATTACTTTTTCTATTCTTTCCTGCGGCACGTTAAAACGCGATAAAAACGTACTCTCCGATATGAATGATTTTAGTTTGTCAATATTGAAGCAGGCCATAAACGCCATTTTAAAGGCCGGGCTATCCATGCCCTGGGGGCCCCACGGGTTTTCCCGAAACAGCGTATCTATGTCGACCCAGAGGTCGTTCATGTCATTATACAATTGTATTTGCTGGTCTTCAATCCATTCATTGACGGTCCATTCACGCGATTCTTTATGACCCAGGCAGTAGGGGTGATGGGTGATGAAGTAACAGGCAGTGCGTCCTGACGCGTTTCCTATTCTTGCCACAGCCCGTTCCAAAGGGTAAGCTCTGCAAGAAAACGGCCTGTCCTCATATATGGTGCAGCCGTCAGGCGTCAGGAAAGGGCATGCTTTGTCTTCCCTGTCTGACATCTTGAGCATGAGGTTCGGGAAATACGGATTGTCCCTGATCGCGGAAAAGGTGTGTCTTTCAAGAAACTGCTCCGAAGAAATATTGAGCCGGTTTTTCATGCGAAGAATATCATACGGATAGAGATACATATCCGCATCCCGGCAGCATTGGGTAAAACACGCAAGCCCGGGATGGCAGTCAAACCGGATCGTATCGTTTCCCAGCAGGGTTCGGTTATTGTTCAGCGGGTTGTCTCTCATCAATTAAAACTTATGCATTTTTTCAATTGTCCGATGGTGTTTATAAACCTGCGCATCAAAGGTTTTTTAAGCTTTATCGCGCTTTCAGGACACATTTCCTGGCAGCAGTAACATCGTATACAATCATTATAATTATAGACCGGCAACTTTGATTTGTCACGGTTAAACCAGTTCACCGCTTTTGGATGAACCGGGCACATTTCAACACATATGCCGCACTGGACACACAGATCTTCCAGTATATATGGCTTCAACAAAATACGATTGTTGATAAACTTTCGAAATTCTTTTTTTTTATACGGTTGAATCGGCGTCCTCTCAACATTGAAGCTTTTTACTCTAAACGCTTCAAAGTTATCACCTATAAGTTCGATTTCTTCTTCAAGATAGGTGCCGGCGCCGAATTCTTTCCCGAATCTTGTTGTCGGCACAACCAGTGGATTCAGATCGATCAGTCTGCATATGGTTGCGTCAAGCGCAATAGGATCTTCTGAAAAGAGGAGGATGTTCATTTTTTTCGGCGTTCCGCCACGCGGTCCGTTACCGTCCATAGCACGGATGCCGTCCACAATGTATAAGCGGGGTTTGACAAATCTGTTTAAATCAACGAGCATTTTCCCGAAGTCATTGGCGTCGGGCAATTTTACATGATACTCGCCTTTTAGAACACCCGGCACACAACCGAACTGATTCTTGACACAGCCTGTTAATCTCTGCAAACCGTGGGTTTTGAGCTTCGGCAGGCTGATAACGCCGTCACTTTCCAGAACCCCTTGCGCGATAATAAATTTTTTATTCTGTTTTCCATCTTTAAAAAAAATTTCTTTTCCGGATTTAAAATCCGCCAGTTCTATATCGAGTTGATCGGCAACTGCCGAAAATCCCGCCTTTTTCGCCGCGCCTTTTGGACTGCCCAGGGCGGGTGAGTCGCCGTAGCTGATTTTTGCGCCGGTCGATATGAAAATTTCTGCAACCGCCTTGAATACGTTCGGGTTCGTCGTAACGCATTTTTCGGGCGGGTCTCCTGCAAGCAGATTCGGTTTCAGTAGTATTTTTTCTCCTTTTTTGGAAAACTTATCCGGTCCGCCCAAAAGAGAGAGCCCTCTTTCAACCGCATTTCTGACAGTATCCTCATGATAAGAGTCACATCGTATAAGCGCTACTTTGGCCATGATCTATTTAGTTTGTATTTCAATAATCATATTATAAACCTTATTTTTGAGCTCCTCAACAGAGTTATTCTTGAATGACTCATAGGGAATCGGCCTGCCAAATTTGACATATACCGTTGTGGGGTTGAGTGTCCAACTGAGTTTGTTGTGATACTCAAAAAGGCCACACAGGGCGAAGGGGAGAATATCCGTCTGGGCAGCCAGGGCAAGGTGAAACGGACCTTTTTTAAATTCACCGATTTCGCCGGTCAATGTGCGCGTGCCTTCCGGTAATATTCCGATGGAAGTGCCCGAGGAAATTACTTTTCTGGCTTTGTTTATGCTTTCGATGGCTTTGGGCAGATCCGAAAAT
>JBHPCZ010000058.1:0-20779 GCA_042573625.1 Thermodesulfobacteriota bacterium | reverse complement strand
GGAAAGGGGTGACATTGTCTCAAGCTTTTCCCGGAGCTTTTACCCTGAACTGGCCTCAGCGGGCGTTGAGCAAATTCAGGGGGATATCAGCGACAGGATTGCCGTTGAAGCAGCGTGCAGAGACATGGACCTCATCTTTCATGTTGCGGCAAAACCCGGAATCTGGGGAGATTATGACACATATTACCAAACCAATGTTGTGGGCACTCAAAATGTTGTTGCCGGCTGCAACGCCCACAGCGTTTCACGCCTCGTTTACACCAGTTCACCCAGCGTCGTATTTGATGGAACGGATATGGAAGGTGTAGATGAATCCGTTCCCTATCCGAAGGATTATCATGCACACTACCCAAAGACTAAGGCCATTGCCGAACAGTATATCGTACAGGCCGCGAGCCGACATCTAATGACAATCACATTACGGCCGCACTTGATTTGGGGCCCGAAAGACAACCACCTGGTGCCGAGGATTATTAAAAGAGGAAAACGGCTGGTAAAGATTGGAAGCGGCAAAAATCTTGTGGATACGATCTACATCGACAACGCTGCCGACGCACATATTCTGGCCGCGGACGCTCTGGAGAAAAACCCGGAGCTGTCCGGAAGGATCTATTTCATCAGCCAGGGTGACCCGGTCCCGCTATGGGGAATGGTCAACGATATTTTAAAGGCAGCGGGACTTCCTCCTGTTCGGCGCTCCATGTCCCGTAGAATGGCACGGGGGGCCGGTGCCCTCCTGGAATTTTTTTATAGCGTATTGAAAATAAAAGGTGAGCCGCAAATGACTCGCTTTCTGGCCGATGAACTGGCCACGGCACACTGGTTCGATATCAGTGCCGCCAGAAAAGACCTGGGGTATGTCCCCCGGGTCTCCACCCAGGAAGGGCTTCGGCGTCTTGAGAAGTGGCTTCAAGACAGACCTGAGTAAAATCTCCTCCTGAAAAACAGGGAAAGTCCGAAAGTCCTCCATGCAATGGAACATCACCTCTGTCCTGGATACAGTCGCCAGTCGGCAGATACCGAATATCCAATGTCGAACAAGGAATATCGAATGATGAATTCTTCGCTCTTCTCTTTGCCATACAAACTGCAGCACTAAATTCCACGGAAAATCCAACCTAAAAAAACGATTGTTTTCCTTCTTATTTCGACATTGGACATTGGATATTCGAAATTCAGCACACCGGTTGAGAGATGCTTCTCTGATCGGAGCAACCTGGATCGATAGAACTATTCCGGGTTCTCTGCCGGAAACGGAAGGTTTAGAACACTACTTGAATATTCGAGGAGGGGTCACGATCTCACCCTGACGTGCCACGGTTCGAATCGCACACCCAGCAGGTTGTCCTTTGGATAGCGGAGAGTGAGGTAGCCGAGGTCCTTGAGCCTTTGATAGGCCTCTGTTGTGACAAACTGCTCGGTAAAGTTGGCGGCACCGAATCCCTTCTGCCCAACGTCGAAATCACCGATCCCGTGATAGGAGTATCCGGGAGGGGCAAGCGAGCGTGAGGCCAGTGAAAGGTTGCCATAGTTCTCATATGCTTTGTTCAGAAAAAGGGCAAACTGTTTGATCACACTGCGCACGCCTGAAGTCAGAACGACCACATCACCCAGTGTCCGCTTAATTTTCTGATAGGTCTCAAGGGGCAGGCCTTTGTAAATATAATTGCCGGTGTTCGGAACTTTAACCACCTTTTGCTTCAGTACCCGGTCTGTGAGATTTTTCACGGGCTTGTCGCCCAAAAAACCATAGAGGCCGCTGTCCTCATAGAAAATCATTTCCAGAAAATCAATCTCCGCCTTGGAGAATCGTCCCACACGTGTATAATTGCGGGCGATATTTACGGCATCATCAAAGTTTAACAGATGGAAATTGCCATGACCCACGGTTCGCTGTAAGCGGATAAACCGCTTTACGGATGACTCCAAAAGCTGGAATTCTCCCCGGCCAACATAGACGTCTTCCTCGTTGTGGTCATTAAAGTGCCTCATTTTAACGAGGTAGTCACAGATGTAATCGTCCCGTTTTTCCGGCATGGGAGGGAAAGGAGCTTTAATAATTCCCGCCAGCACTTCAGGAGCAAATTTTCCGCTGGCAATAAACGCGGCTATGATCTTAAGGAACGCTCTCCTTTTCATCCTTTTCAATCCGGTAAAAGGTCATAAAGATAATCCAATGTTAGGTATATGTTAGGACAATACCCTCCCCTACCCTGCAACCTATTTAAATTTGAGTATTTCCCTTTCATTTTCCTCAAGATCATAAATATAATGCATTACATCGGACCGTGTAACAATTCCGATGATCCGCCCATTTTCAACTACCGGAAAACGGCCGATATCATGTTTCACCATCAAGCGGGCCGCCTGCATGGGACTCATGCCTGGATCGATAGATTTAACAGTCGTACTCATAAACGCCTTTACCGGCGACTCCATCTGGGATTTTCTCTTTATCTTCCGAAAATCCCTTCGTGAAATAATGCCCACAAGTTTACCATCATCTACAACAGGAAGACCGGTACAACCCTTTTCTCTTAAAGTTAGCGCTGCATCTTGCATTCTGGTATCTGAAGATATGGTAAACACAGGAAAAGACATCAGGTCGCTAATCTGCACAGAAGCCTGCTGCCCTTTTTGAATCAACTCCTTTATCCATTCTTCCACCTCATCGGCGCTGTGAGAATTGAGCATTGCCGAACCTGCCGCAGGATGTCCCCCGCCGCCCATGCTCCGCATAATGGCGCCAATATTGAGGCCTTCTGCATTGCTGCGTCCAATAACAATACACCGACCGCGATCTTCATTCATAAAAACACCAAAGGCTGCATCAACATTTACAATTTCTCTGTACATGTTGACAACCACGGCAAGACTTTCCACGTGGCCTTTAATATTCAGTTTGCAAATACTGATGCTGTACCCGTTCAGTTTTAACCTTTCCGTTGATTGCAGCATCTGGAACAGAATGTTTTTCTGCTTCTCCCCATACGCCGGCCGTAAAAACCTGCCGATAACATTCAAATCCGCCTTTTGCTCCAACAAATATGCTGCCGCATAGGCATCTTCGGGTTTTGAAGACGGAAATGTCAAATTCCCCGTGTCTTCATAAATACCGGCCAGGAAGAGAGTGGCCTGGATGGGATTCAGAACCGATTGCTGCGCTTTTATTTGCCGGATCATGAGCGTTATGGTTGCCCCCATCTCCTCCTGGCACTTCCAGGCATGACGGATATTTCCTGCATTTGAATGATGATCCCACAGGATGATTTCAAGATCGTCCCTGTGCCTCAGTCCGTCCATTCGGTCAAGACGCTCCCAGCGGTTGACGTCAACAACAATCAAACGTTCGACCTCGTCAAGGTTGACTTCTTTTGTGGAATAAAGGGAAAACAGATCTTTGTGGATCGACAAAAAGGCCTTGACATTGGGATTTACGTTCAAAGGAAGGACGGGGACCGCGTCCGGGTACAAAATTGTCGCGGCCACCACGGAAGCCAACGCGTCAAAATCGGTGTTTTTATGTGTCGATACAATCTGCAAAACGCTTTCCTTTAATAATTCGCGCTTCGAGACCACCCCTTATGCTACTCTTTGGGATGGCATTTATTGCATCCAGTGGGTCCGGTCTTTGGGAGTTCTGTTTTCAACGTTTGGTATGACATTTCCAATGACCTTCGCTTGGTTTTTATCTCTTTATGGCATCCTATGCATTGGCTGTGAAACGCATATTTAAAGTATTTAATCGCCGAATCCGGATAAACCAGGTATTTTGTCTGCTCTTTGGGTGCTTTCTTCAAATCGTGGCAACCTGATGTCGTACAGTTTTGGATTTGAACGTCACCTTTCCATTTATGATGACACGTTTTGCATTCATATGAAAAATGTCTGGAATGGGGAAAATGAACCGAAGATCTCTTCTGTTTTCCCGATTCGGGGGGCACAAGTATAACTTCTCCCATCGGAACGCACATCTCAGCATCGCTTTCCTGTAATCCGTATCGATCACCGGCATTTGCGTTCTGACCGGCAAATTCCGTCATCAGCCCAACAACAAAAATCAACACCATCACCAACAAGCCAACGCGTACTTTAAACATCTTCATCCTCCTCATAGGAACAAAAAAAAATGCTATCTTAAATATTCATTACAGCTTTAAGTTACTTTATTTTTTGAGCATAAATAGACACGCCCTGACCCGGTTTTCTCACGAGACTGAGCGATTCAGGAACAAGGCATTTCAGGCCGAAGGCGTAGTGTTTTACTTCGAGGGCTGAATAACGCCGTTCCTGTGTTGCTCAGGCTTGCCTTTGGTGAAGAATTTATTTTTTAGTAGTACGATTTTCATCAAAACAAAGCGTTTTTGATCAAGGACATCTGGGTTTAATATAATCTCCTGATTTTAGACAGTTTCTTTTTTGTTTTTAAAACCAAAATAAATTCTTCATGAGAAATGCGGGCTAAACCAAAGTGTTACTAATGCTGTACAAATAAAAAAAATGCAATCAAAAAATGATTTTTTTGCTTTTTATCGACACAAATGTCAAAAGATTAAATAGTGTCCATCCATAAATAGCATTTTTGATCCAATTTTGATTATAGATTATAGGTTTGCTGAAAAACTTTCATGAAATATCCGGGCTAAAGTAATGAAATCCATGTTCCATTTGCAACGCAACTCTCTTTTTGATATTGTGCCTCCGTATAAATCGTTAAAATGACACTCTGAATTTGTTGAAAGAATTCTCAAAGCGCTAAATCGCTGGAGAACAAACACTTGAACCCTTGACCCCTTGAATCCTCGAACCCTAATAACAGGTGATGCAACATGGATCAATCCGTCAAAGAGGCTATCTATCGCGCGGTGGATAAGGAACCTTTTTCGCGCGCGATGAATATGAAACTGGTTTCTCTGGAATCCGGGCATTCTATCGTGGAAATGAATTATGTTCCGGAAACCATGAACAACATTTACGACATGGCACATGGCGGTGCCATTTTTGCCCTCATCGACGAAGCCTTTGAAACCGCCGGACAGACAGACGGCACAGTAGCTGTTGCGTTAAACGTCAATGTAACATATGTCTCCAGTCCCGAAGCGGGTACCCGTCTCCGTGCCGAAGCACGGGAGGTCAGCCGGACAAAAAAAACAGCCGTCTATGACATCAAAGTTACTGGCCATAACGAACACTTAATTGCCAAGTGCCAGGCGCTCGCCTATCGCACAGGCAAACCGATTCCCTTTCTTTAAAAACAACTTATTTTCCTAAATACAACGGATATTGATAAAAACAGAGAAAAACCTTGAATGAAATCCAGAAAATGTTAAAGAAACACTTTATATGTTCGTTATATACGAAGAGAGCAAAATCAGACTTTTTACGATACCGTCAATAATTAAACACAAAAGGACATCACCGGTATGGTAGTAAAGAAAATTGCAAAGCTATGGAAAAGAAAAGACAAAAAATCCAGATCAAGTAGTGAGGATCCGGGAGGACAGGAAAAAAGAGCTTTTATTCGATTGGAGTATCCTCCCGAAAAAAGACCCAAATTCATTATTGGAAATGATGAAACGGAGATTATCAATATTTCTGAAAGAGGACTTAAATTTGTAAATACTCCAGAGATTCCGATGGGAAAGTTTATCAATGGATCGATAGTATTATCAAAAAAAATATCGATAAATATAAAAGGCACCGTCGTATGGAGCGAAGGTAACGCGGCGGGCGTGCTTATCAGTGGCGTTATTCCACAGGACATAATGGAAGAGCAGCTTGCGCTGATAAAGAAACTTCGTTAGCGTGCATTTTTGCAAACCAACTCAATAACCCACCCAAACAATTTTTTCTACTTTATCACTACAATAGATCTTTCCGATCCAAGATATGGAAGGGTGTATTTTTTAACATCAATAGAAAGCTGACGTTCCTCACCGCCCGTTACGCCAGGAGTCTTTTCAAGGCGAAATCGCACGGATTCCATCTCCGCTCTGCCCACCTTCCCTTTTAGTGCAATAATGAATCCACCTCTGTTTAGTAAGGGGAATGCCATTAAAGCAAAACCGTCCAATGATGTCAGTGCCCGGCAGATAACAACATCAAATTCATTTTCAAAAACCCTGTCCTGCCCGAAGGGAATTTTGGAATTGACATCCGCAAGGTCTTCCGCCCTGACGTGAAGGGCTTGAATACCTTCAAGCTTAAGCGTTCGAATCAGATGTTTTAAAAAATTAATCTTTTTACGTGATGCATCAATCAGGGTTACAGTTAAAGATGGGAATAGAATCTTGAGTGGAATTCCGGGAAAACCACCGCCTGATCCAACGTCAAGCATGGTGCCGTCCGGGGGTATGAGCCCTGCCGGAGCTATTGAATCGAGAAAGTGTTTGACGGCAATCTCTAGAGGGTCCGCAATTGCGGTAAGATTGATTTTTCGATTCCACTTTACGAGTTCAACGGCATGAACGACAAACAGATCGATTTGTCCCGGTTCAATACTAATATCAAGTTCTTCTGCGCCATTCCGGATAAAACGTTTCCATTTGTCTGAGTCGATTTTTATCATTTATTGCCTATAACGCAAAACGTGCGTGACAGCGGTTTCAAAACCCATATCCTCGTAGATCTTTTAGAAACGATCTTTAAGGATTTGGAACTTGTATCGGTTTCCATAAATATGTTCCTATTGATTCGCTTTTGTTCATATTTTATTAAGCTGCCAACTGAAACGGAACGTTATTTTGACAACCGCTATATAACAAAAAACGAAAAACTTGCAATATTTCGGTTTGAATATATATATATACTTATAAAAAATCGAGTTTATTGTGTCTTAACCAGCATGTATTAAGTATCAGGCATAGGAGAAACAAATGAAAATCATACACTATTCCGAAGCAGAATCTAAAGATTTTAACACAGACGCCGTAAAAGGGGTTACGGGAAGGGTATTGCTCGGTAACGCGGATGGAGCCAATAACTTTTGTATGCGAATGTTTGAGATAGCAGAAGGCGGATACTCCCCCAAACATATCCATAACTGGGAACACGAAATTTTTTTCCATTCAGGTCGAGGAGAGATACTCAACCAAGGAAGTTGGGCGCCGGTGGAGCAAGGCTATGTCGTTCATATTCCCAACAACGAGGAACACCAGATAAGAAATACCGGTGATAAACCACTTATTTTTATCTGTCTGATCCCCTCGGGTCCTCCGGAACTCTAGACTGTGGACTGCTCTATATAATTTTACCGGCCATCCAGAATAGCATCATACCCACAATGACGGTACCGCCCAGAGATCTGGTCTTGTGGGCAAAGGCAAAGGTCGGTATGGCAACCAGCAGTTCCGGCTGAAAAATCGTGAAAACCCTGGGTTCGCCTGAAGCAACAAGCGCAGGCAACAGCAGGGCGCTGAGGATCGCCGCCGGAATTAAGTCGAGCCATTCCACAAACAACTGCGGGAGATTCCGTCTGGACAGAAAATAAAGAGGTGCCCAACGGGGTATGAACGTAACAAGCCCCATACCGAGAACAAGAAGAAAATATTCGTTTTCCACCATCAATGTACTCATTTTAGGTTCTTCTCCGGATTAGTTGTAGAAAATCCTGCCTACAAGGCAGACAAGCCTGTCTGAGGCAGACAAGGATTCGAGGATTCAAGGGGCCAAGTGTTTTTTTTCTAACGATTTAATCAACGCCTTGAGTATACTCTTTATTCTTTATAATTTTTAAGCATTTCACTCGAACCCTTGAACCCTTGACCCCCTGAATCCTTAGGATCACTCCAACTCTTCTGGAAGTGATCCTCATTTTTTAAGAGACGCCTTGCCCGAATGCTTCCACTTCTTAATACCCACACCCAGCGTTGCCGCCAGGATTGAAGCAATAACGATGTATGAGTTGCCCGGAATCATCAGTGATAAAATAACCGATAAAGCGCCCGCAATAATCGCGGTCATCACGTAAATACCCCCTTTGAGTTGAAATATAAGAAGGCAGATAAACATGGCGCTGAGGGCATAGTCAATTCCGAACGCCCGCGCGGGGATGAACTGTCCGCCAACTCCGCCCAGGATAGTGCTTATAATCCATGTAATATTTGAAGCATGGTTTACAATCAGTGCCCGGTTTAAATCCCAGCTTCTATCACTAAATCTTGCTTGATTGACTGCAAAGCTTTCATCCGTAACACCGTATGCAAAAAGTGTCAGGTGTGACCTCTTTGACTTGCCCAGATAAACCGCCAGGGCGGAACTCATCAGCAGGTGCCTCAGATTAACCATAAATGTCGCAATTACAATGGAAACGACCGCTGCGCCGGTCGTCAGCATGGATACGGCAATAAACTGAGAGCTGCCCGCAAAAACAAAAACAGACATGAGGCCGATTTCAGTCGGTGTTAACCCGGCCTTTTGGGCAAGGACACCAAAAGCAAGACCGATGGGTACATATCCGAGACAGATGGGCCAGGCCGCCGTAATCCCCTGAGTGATTGCGGCCTTGCCGCTAACGCTATTTATTTCAGAACCGTTACACATCAGTTTTCTTGTTTTTTTGCGACCAACATAAATTCTTCATAAGAAATGCGGGGTGGACAATTTTTCTAATGGACGAAGAACAGATACACCAAACAGAATTTTCATTCAAGAAAGAGATGATTTTTTTGGACAGATCCGCACTACGCCTCTTGACAAACAGATGAAGTGCTGTACATTCTATCCGCTTTCAGAAGTCATGCTTTTTGGGCAAGTTGATATGCTCATCATGCCAGCTTAGACAATAGATCCCCCATCTGGTATATTCTTTCCAAATGAGGGATTTTTTATGTTTGATTTAAACTGAGTCAATATATATAATTTGGAAACTGAATTCGTACCCGATATGAGATTATGGATGGGTATGTGTTAGAAAAAACCATTTGCGGTCAAAGGAAATGTGATAATGGTCAACACCATTAGAAAAGTCAGAAACATCGGCATCAGTGCGCATATCGACTCGGGCAAGACAACGCTTACCGAAAGAATCCTCTTTTTCACCCAACGGATCCATGCCATGCACGATGTTAAAGGGAAGGATGGTGTTGGTGCCACCATGGACTCCATGGAGCTTGAAAAGGAACGCGGCATCACTATCGCTTCCGCCGCCACTTTCTGCGAATGGAACGATCATGAGATCAATATTATCGACACCCCCGGCCATGTCGATTTTACCATAGAGGTTGAAAGATCGCTGAGAGTGCTTGACGGCGCAATTCTAGTTTTATGTTCTGTCGGTGGTGTTCAATCTCAGTCCATCACGGTTGACCTTCAGATGAAAAGATACAAAGTCCCCTGTATCGCCTTTGTGAATAAATGCGACAGGAGCGGGGCAAACCCATTTCGCGTCATCGATCAACTTAAAGAAAAATTGGGCCACAATGCGGTTCCCATGCAGATTCCCATTGGACTGGAATCGGATTTCATTGGCGTAATTGATCTTGTCGACATGAAAGCTGTATATTTCGACGGTGACTACGGACAGGATATACGGATCGAGGATATCCCGGGCAATCTGCTTCCGGAAGCGTTGGAGCGGCGCGAAGAACTCATCGATACGGCGTCACTTTTTTCGGATGATCTGACCGAGGCTATTCTCGAAGAAAAAGAAATCACTTCCGATCTCATTATCAGCGCACTTCGAAACGGAACCCTCTCGCGAAAAATAACACCGGTCTTCATGGGGTCGGCGTATAAAAACAAGGGTGTTCAGCCGCTTCTTGATGCGGTTACACGGTTGCTGCCCTGCCCTTCTGATGTTGAAAACCAGGCGATAGACATGGACAACGGTCAACTGCCGGTTATTCTCCCCAATGAACCGGAAAAACCCCTTGTCGCGTTGGCCTTCAAACTGGAAGACGGTCAATATGGGCAGCTGACTTACATCCGCGTATATCAGGGCACCATAAAAAAAGGGGATACGATTATAAACATCCGAAGCAGAAAAAAGATCAACGTTGGCAGGGTCGTTCGCATGCATGCAGACCAAATGGAAGATATCGACTCAATACCCGCGGGGTATATCGGAGCTCTGTTCGGTATCGATTGTGCTTCGGGCGATACCCTGATTGCTAAAGGGATTAATCTGACCATGACCTCGATGTTTGTCCCAAATCCCGTTATCTCCCTGGCCATCTCTCCCAACGACAATAAGTCCCAGGTGAACATGTCCAAGGCCCTTTCCCGGTTTTCCAAAGAGGATCCGACCTTCAGAACACATGTCGACAAAGAAACCGCTGAAACCATTATTGAAGGCATGGGAGAACTGCACCTTGAAGTCTACGTTGAACGGATGCGTCGTGAATACGATGCCGAGGTAACCACCGGGAAACCCCGAGTGGCTTACAGAGAAACAATTACACGTATGGCTGAATTCGACTATATACACAAAAAACAGACCGGCGGGGCCGGGCAGTTCGGTCGGGTCTCCGGCCACATGGAACCGGCAGTCGATACGGATTTTGTTTTTGAAAACAAAATCTTCGGTGGCGCGATTCCCTCCCAATTTATTTCCTCATGTGAAAAGGGTTTCAAAGCATGTCTTGCAAAAGGACCCAAAATGGAATTCCCGGTTACCGGCGTCAAGGTCGTTATCGTTGACGGAGCATCACACGCTGTCGACTCGTCGGATATGGCGTTTCAGGCAGCTGCCCGCGGCGCTTTCCGTGAAGGATACGCCAAAGCCGGGCCCGTAATTCAAGAACCGGTCATGAAAGTCGTCGTTGAGACCCCCACCGAATTCCAGGGTGCCGTCATGGGCCTTTTGAATCAACGACGGGGCATAATACTGGGCTCACAGGACGAGGGGGTTATGTCTGTGATTGAAGCTCAGGTTCCGCTTGCGGAAATGTTCGGATTCTCAACTATCCTGAGATCATCGACACAGGGCAAGGCCCAATTTACCATGGAACTCGCCACTTACAAACAGGTTCCGCGATCCATCGCAGAGGAACTGATGCAAAAAGCGGAAAAAGAAAAAAAGACCACTTCGTGAAAGAAAGGAAGACGATATGCTGAAAGATAATCCTATCCTGAAAAATCCACTGATGCGGCTGGGATACGAGACCGAAGACATTCTCGCTGAAGGGGAATTCGGTGCCGTGCTTGCAAGTTCCGGCGTCGGCAAGACCGCGCTTCTGGTCCAGTTTGCCTTAAACGCCCTGCTCAGAAGCAAGAATGTTCTCCACATCAGCCTGGATGATCCGGTAAACAAAGTCGGACTGTGGTATGAAGAAGTTTTTCAAAACCTTGTTCATCAATACAATGTCAAACAGGCAACTCCGGTTTGGGAAACCATTTTGCCGCATCGTTTTATTATGACATTCAAGGTCGGAGGATTCAGTCCCCCTAAGCTTGAAGAACGGCTGAACGATCTCACCCAACAGGGCATCTTCTTTCCCCAAATGGCCATTATCGACGGCCTTCCGTTTGGTGAGTCCGTAAGAGACCCCCTTTCGGAATTGAAGCTTTTAGCAAAAGCACATTCCATGTCTGTCTGGTTCACCGTGCGCTCTCACCGCGACGAAAAACCGGGACCGGATGGCATGCCGTCACTTTTTTCGAATGTTGCCGATCTATTTGAAGCTGTTATTCAAATCCATCCTGAAGGAAACGAGACTCACATCAAAGCTTTAAAAGGAAACAAGGCAGAATCCGGCCTTCCGCTGATTTTAGATCCCTCTACCATGCTAATGAAAAATAGCGAGGAATAACCCTCTTGGGGAAAACTCGGATATGACAACTTTTGCTGAATTAAAAGAAGCAGGTAAAAAGCGATTCGGCGAGGTGGGTGCCTGGGCGTTTGACGAGTGGAAGAAGTTAAACAAAACCATTTTCAACGGGGAAAATAGCGTCGGGCCCATCCTCTGGGGATTGACGCCGGACAACAGGAGCATGGGGTATTATTCCGGGACGGAGAATCTCATCTACCTGCATAAAACACTGGTTCGGCCGAGATATCCAAAGTTCACCCTAAAATTGGACATTTCCGATCTGAATAGAAAATTGGCCCGCGATGTTCTGTTGCATGAAATGATTCATCAAAGGATCCACCAAACCGGTGGCTGGGTAGGCGATACCAGTCACAACAACGAGCGATTCGTAGGGGAAGTCAACAGAATCGCAAAACTTCTCGGGCTGAATATTGTTGCAAAAGTTATTGAGTCAAAAAACATCGAAGGCAAATCAAGAAAGCATGTTGAACCCGGATGTTTAACATACAAAGAGTTATATGAGTTTCCATATTCATCCAGACCCGACAATTTTTACCACAGGAAATCTTAACTTCCTGTTGATAAATTGAATCCACGCCCGGATAAGACCTCATACAGACGAAACGCCCCACCTCAACATTTCGCCGACACACCAAAACCACCAGGATTTATATAGCGGTTCCCGTAAATATGTTCCTATTGATTCGCTTTTGTTCATATTTTATTAAGCTGCGGCTGAAACGGAACGTTATTTTGACAACCGCTATAGAACCCGTTTCCTTCAACAGCACAATTTTCACATATCGATATCACAACTTCTGAATCAATTTAAAAATTCAAGACAAATAGCAAAGATCAAAAGTGTGCATAATAAAAACGCAGGGCCATTGCTGACCCTGCCTGTGTAACATACCAACAAACGAACAATTATTTCACAGCTTCCTTCAAAGCCTTTCCTGCAACAAACTTTGGCACCTTTCTTGCCGCAATATCTATCTCTTCTCCTGTCTGAGGATTTCTGCCTTTACGAGCCTTCCTTGCAGCCACCTTAAAGGTGCCGAATCCAATCAATGATACAGAGTCTCCTTTTCCCAATGCCTTGGTAATGCTTGAAAGAACGCAGTCCACGGCTGCCTGAGCATCCTTTTTGGTTTTTACGACCTTGGAAACTTCGTTGATTAAATCTCCTTTGTTCATGTTTTTTCTCCTTTCTTGAAAAAAATATTGCATTGCATTGCTGGGGCAATATTCCTTCCCTTTTTAAAGATTTACTCTGCCTACGCCCAATTTCAAAGCTGTTGTTAGGTGTTATTGGTGTCCGTTTTCCTAATCTGTAATGTCAGAAGCATGAATTATGAAAGGTTTCATTTAGCTATATCTTTTCAAGACAACCAATTCAATATTATTCATCATCCTTGGAAAAGAGGGATTGATCGTCAAAAATCACTTCAGAAAATGAATCTGAGTTGTGTTCGAATAATTCGTTCACTCTTTCGACAATAATTTCCACACAGGAACGAATTGGGAAAAAATCATCGGTTCGAAGCTCTGAAATCAAAGCCTCCTTTCCTTCGCTAATAGCTGTACGAATTATATCACCGTCGTAGGTCACCTTGTGAATAAACAAATATTTCTCATTGGCGGGCTCGAAATATTCACGTTTTCGTGATTTCTGCCCAAGTACGGCAAATTCTTCGATTGAAAGGCGATTTGCCTCACCATCCATCGATATGTCATATCTTTGAAGCATGATATCCTCCATGAATCGACAAAGCCTTTTTTATACTTTGCCTTTTTAATTGCTTGATGGCGAAAAAAAATGGTCTTTCCAGTAAAGGGGATGAACGTTAAGTGTATGCAGCCTAACTTTGATTAGACTGATCTGGATCCTCTTCGGGGTTTATAGTCTTTTTATCCAGTTTGCGTTGTCTTTTTTCATCTTTCTTTTTCTTTCTTGCTAATTCTTTCTGACGTTTATTAAATTGATAATTTGATCTTGCCAATTTGTTACCTCCTTGGCTGTTATTCCTGATAATGACAAAATGAGAAGATTCTTTGCCCGAACTTTTCCGGTTTAAGGTCTGATGATAACGAATCGAGCAGGTATAGGTTAAAATGAAAAAAAGGGCATTCCATTGCTATTGGCAGGAGTGCCCTTTTTTGTCAGAGACAGGAAGTTAGATTACAGTGACATTGGCTGCAGCAGGACCTTTTGGTCCTTGCTCTATGTCAAAGGAAACTCGGTCGCCTTCATTGAGGGATTTAAAACCGACTGCGTTGATTGCTGAATGATGAACAAAAACATCCGATCCGTCTTCCTGCTCAATGAATCCGAACCCTTTTCGGTCGTTAAACCACTTTACAGTTCCATTGGCCATAATAACATCCTCCTTTCTTTAAGATTTTCAACGTCTCATGCTGGAGGATGTCACAGTAAAATATGAATTGTTCCTTCAGAAAGAAACTGCCTCACCAACTCCGGGCAGGGCTAAATGATCTTTTGAACACTAACTCTTTTTAATACCGAAAGCAACCTAATTGTCTATTTTCTAAAAAAATTGACTTTCTCGTATCTAAACATGTAAAAATGGTTCTTCTCCAGATTAGTTGTAGAAAATCCTGCCTACAAGTCATACAAGCCTGTCTGGGGTTTACCCGCCCCTGGAGGGCAGGCAAGGATTCGAGGATTCAAGGCTTGCCTGCCTCGATTCCTGGAATCCTAAAATTTCTTAGCATTTCACCCGGATCCTTGGACCCTTGCCCCCTTGGACCCTTTCAAAACAATCAATTCTTTTGGAAATGATTCTAAATTACTTACCCTTCTGTATCATCTCCATGTGTTCTTTTGCTGTTTTGATATACGATTTTGCTGTTTTCTTCCGTTTTTCCACTGTATCTTCTGAAAGTCGTTTTTTCATTGAAGCCGGGACGCCGGTTACCAGATGATAAGGGCCGACTTTATTATCCTGACGAACCACGGAACCTGCAGCCACAACAGAGCCGGTTTTTATTCGGGCGCCGCTTAATATTACGGCGTTAATACCGATAAGACAGTTATTTTCTATGGTGCAACCGTGAACAACGGCATTGTGCCCGACGGTAACATTCTCCCCGATAATCGCCGGTTTACCGACATCCGTATGAACCGTGCAATTGTCCTGGATATTGGTGTTTTTTCCCACTCTCACAGGGGCCAGATCGCCCCGGATCACCGTATTGTACCAGACACTGGCGTTATCTCCGAGTTCCACGTCTCCGACAACTGTCGCATTCGGGGCGATAAACACATTGTCGCCGATTTTTGGTTTTTTCCCCTTGTATTCAAGAATCATAATAGTCCTCAGATAACGAATACACCAGTGCCCTGGTTGCCAAATCAATAAGGCCAACAGTGAAAACCGGAATGGCAAAATTTACAACTGTTCAATGAAGTTTCCGACCGCTTTGTGGACCTTGTGAGCCCCTTCTCCCAAAAGAATGCCGTGACGATCAAAGTTAAACAGGATGTATCGCTTGGTCTCAGAACCGATAAGATCATATATCCGTTTCGAACCCTTTGGGTCGACGATGGGGTCTCTTTGGGATTGAACCACCAGGGCGGGCATTGTCAGGTCCTTCAATCTGGGTTCAAGCGAATCCATGAGTCGCTCGATTTCTCTAACACCGGAAACCGGATTTCGCAAATAGTTAATGTGGGGATTTTCAGGATTGTTATCGACAAACGCCATCTTGGCCCCTTCCAGATGGACCTTGTCCATCAGGCGGTTCCAGACATCCACAGCCGGCACGAACTTTGAAGAGAGGTGCTGGAGTCTCAACGGCGGGGACACCGCAAACACGCCTTTGATAACATCATCAACCCTTGTGGCAAGATCGAGCGCCAGACCCGCACCGGTGGAAAACCCCCCGACCACGATCTCCTCGCACAAATTGCGGATGATGGCATACCCTTGGTCAACGGACGTCGCCCACTCTGAATAGGCTCTTGTGGAAAGATCTTCAGGAGAAGTGGCATGTCCCTTCAATCGGGGCGCATAGACCCATAGCCCCATACTGCCCAGATAACGCGCCAATTCCTTGACCTCCAAGGGTGCTGCCATGTAACCGTGAACCAGAAGCACACCTATTTTCCGCGACCTTCCCCTGATGAGTATGGGCATACCCACATCTTTCTTTTTTGACTCTCCTTCGATATAAAAGGTTTTGTAGTCTTCTTCGAAGTCGGACACCGCTTTTTCCAGCAAATATGTTGAAATCTTTCGCCGTAAAAGGAAGCCGGGCTGCAAGGCATACCAACGTATGTGACGCTGCAAGGCGGTCAGTGGCTCCACCTCGTTTGCCATTACCGCGACAGGATTGTCGATGCGCACCCGATGAAAATTAAAAGAAGATGAAAATCCGGACGGGCCTTTGAAAAGGGTCTGGTTTTTTTTCTGCACAACCCCCTTTTCCAAGGCAACGGAAATAAAATCCCTAAACTGGTTGAAATGGTCATCGACAAGAAGATGGGTCTGATCTTCATTCAGACGCTTGTGGCAATGAACCCCGGTTTTTTCCAAGTTACAGGTTGCCGCAAGAAACACCCTTCTCTTTAGATCATATTCGTCTATCCGTTTAAAGGGGATCCGTTTCAGCATGGATGCAAAAAAATGATCGTGGTTGACGGTCGTCAAGTTGTATATTGTCGACATGTACTGTTGCATGATGTTCCGCGCCATTTTTCGCAACCGTTGCCTTGAAGGGATGGGATCGTCAAAATTGATCTTCCGTTTGGTAGAGATATCCCCTTCAATATCCTGACTTTCCAGAAAACGCTTTATCGCAATGGGCGCGCCGAATCGTATATCGACATCAACCCCGGACAACAGCATGGTTCCTTCCGTCATAATTTCTTCCACCATTCGCTCCGAGATATCATCCACCAGTTGAACTGCAAGATTGCTTAAAATATTTTCCCTCGCTCGAATCGGATAATAACTGATGTTGACGGGAACAATATGGGTCGATTTCTCCAATACCGGTTCGATTTCATCAATTTGAAAAAGGTCCAACAGTCTTTTTGCTTCATCCGGATCGGTTTCATTCATTCTCCGCAATCTCTCCCGATAAAACCCCGTACGGAGAGCCAGCGTGGCAGCACCGGTATGCGGTCGGTGCATCCCCCCTTCATAAGAGACCATAAAGCGTCCCTTATCAAAAATTTTCTTACTTTTAACCATACGGCCTTCCGGGAAAATGATCCATGCGGCCTCGCCGGTCAGCAGGCTTTTTACAATGAGAAGATCCCTGTCGGGATTTCGCGTGGAAACCGCTCCCAGTTTATCCAGAAAATCGCCAAATGCGCCTTTAAAAAGGCCGTAATCGGCAAGGGACCAGACCGGAATATTTATGAGACGATGAATATGGTAAGGAATAAACAGGGTTTCGATCCGCGTAAAATGATTGATGACAAAAATGGTGGGCCCTTTAGGGATGTTTTCCGCGCCATGAATCTTAATTTCAGCCCGTGAAAGGTCGGAGAGGGTTTTGACGGCGAGCCCGGTTGTTAAATATGCAAAACGGTTCATAGACGGGTCAGGTGAGTTTTCATTTAATTCTAAAATGGCCTCTGACATTCAAAAGCGTTTTTAGAACAGTTATACGATGAATCTCTATGCCTGTTCGTTCGGGGATATAAATGCAGGTGAAAACAAAAAACATACCCCTGTCGAACTTCAGGTTGATATTGACACTGTATATAATTATCATTAGAGTAATACTCTTTAAAATAAAAATAAAGGATTATTCGGAGGTCCCATATGTATTCTAAAATACTGATTCTTCGTTTTCCAAAAAGCGAGGTGGAAAAGCCGATCGTCTGCTATCTTGCCAAAGATTATGACCTCACTTTCAATATTTTAAATGCGACAATATTGCCCAGGAAAGAAGGGGTAATGGTTCTTGAGCTGTCTGGAACCAGAAAAAACTATAAAGAAGGGGTAAAATACCTTCGCAGTCAGGGCGTACAGGTCCAGAACGCCTCACAGGAGGTCAAGCGCATTACGAAGAAATGCACTCACTGCGGCGCATGCACCGCTGTCTGCCCAACCGGCGCGCTTGCCGTTATACGGCCGGAAATGTCAGTCGATTTTGATCAGAAAAAATGCAGTATCTGTGAACTCTGCGTACCGACCTGCCCCACCCGAGCAATGGAAGTTCGCCCCACAAATAAAGCCTTTTTTTAAATGAAGCCGTTAACAGCCATTGCCGTAAGTGGCGGTATCGATTCCCTGGTGGCAGCCTATCTTTTAAAGAATGAGTGCCACGAAGTCATCGGAATTCACTTTCTTACCGGGTATGAAGCCCTGAATCTTGATCCGACAAAGAAGCCCGTATCAGTGAGCCCGCACGCCCCCGGTGTATCAACCGCAAAAGAAGAAACTCGAAGGTCAGCCGACCACATCTCAAACCAACTCGGCATCCGTGTTGAACTCCTGGACTGCAGCACTGAATTTAACAAAACGGTCGTCGATTATTTTACACAAACTTATCAGGCGGGCCGCACACCCAATCCGTGCCTAGTCTGCAATCCAAGGATAAAATTCGGAACCGTTCTTTCCTTTGCCGAAAAACTGGGCGCATCACGTCTTGCGACCGGGCATTATGCCAGATTAAACCGAGACGGCCAGGGCAGATTTCACCTTCTTCGAGGCATCGACAAAAAAAAAGATCAGTCGTATTTCCTCGCCATGATGACACAGTCCAAGCTGGCCGGCGCCTGTTTTCCTCTTGGAGATATGACAAAGTCAGAGGTCGTAGATCTTGCTCGCGATAAAGGGCTTCATCCTGTAAAGAGGGCTGAAAGTCAGGACATATGTTTTATCAAGGGAAACAGATATGGAGAGTTCCTTTCAACGCGATCGGGTTTTGAGCCTGAACCGGGGATCATCGAGGATGTTAACGGCGATATACTGGGGGAGCACCAAGGGCTGCACCTTTTCACTATAGGCCAGCGGCGCGGCATCAACTGCCCTGCCGCTGAACCCTATTATGTTGTAAGAATCGACAAAACAAAAAACCGCCTGGTGGTGGGCTATAAAAAGGATCTGCTGTCTTCGGAGTGCAGAATTGTAAACATAAACTGGATCATTCAAAAACCGGATTCTCCCATCAAAGTTCAAACACGAGTGAGGTATCGTCACATTGCGGCCCCTTCCACTCTGATTCCTGTTGATGCGGGTACGGCGGTTGTGAGGTTTAAAACGCCGCAGTCGGCCCTGACCCCCGGCCAGGGTGCTGTGTTTTATAGAGATGACGAGGTTCTTGGCGGCGGATGGATAGATAATTAGAACATAAGAATCATCTCCAAAAGAGCTGATGATTTTGAAAGGATTCAAGGGGCCAAGGATTCGAGTAAAATGTTTAAAAATTAAAAAGATGCGCTCTGATATCTCAGATCAGAAGGGCCGCTGTGTCGATTCCTCCAAATATCGCAGAAGGGTGATGCTCAAAACGCTAAATCACTGGAGAACAAACGCTTGAACCCTTGACCCTTTGAATCCCCGAACCCTCTTCTCCAACTAAATTGGAGAAGAACCGTATATATCATAAATGAAAAAATATACTGTCATAACATTGGGTTGTAAAGTAAATCAATACGAATCGGACGCCATCACGCAATCTCTTAAGACATCGGGGTGGTCTCCCGTCCTCCGTCAAGAAGAAGCGGATCTTTGTATTATCAATACCTGCACGGTCACGCAGAAGGCTTCCATGCAATCGCGGCAGGCCGTACGGAAAGCCATACGTTCCAGCCCCCGGGCTCGAATCGTTGTTACCGGTTGCTATGCCCAAACCGATCCGGAAATAATTAAAAATATCAGCGGCGTCCACACCATTGTCGGTCATTCAGAAAAGCATAATATCCCCGAGATCATCACATCTGAAAATAAAAAAAAACAATGCGGTCCCGGATCCTGTCCTGAGCTCATCTGGCGTGATATCCGAAAGGAGTCCGATTTCAAAGCGATACCTGTAGCAGCCTTTGGGAGTCGAACAAGGCCTTTTCTAAAGATCCAGGATGGCTGTGACGCGTTCTGTACCTACTGCGTTGTCCCCTACGCGCGGGGCCGCAGCCGCAGTATGCCCATGGAAAATGTACTCGAAAATATCAAACAGATTAAGCAGGCAGGCTTCCGCGAAGTTGTCCTGACCGGCGTACATCTCGGATGTTATGGTTTTGATCTTTCTCCGAAAACCGGTCTCTCCGATCTCTTATGCCGAATCCAACAAACAGCGGACATCGAGCGTGTACGCTTAAGTTCAATAGAACCCCATGAACTTACTGAAGGCGTCATCAGCCTCGTTAAGGAATCAGACATTTTCTGTCACCATTTTCATATTCCTCTGCAAAGCGGAGACGATAATATCTTAAAAAAAATGAATCGACCCTATACAAACCAATTGTTTCGGAACCTGGTCTTGTCTATTCGCAACCAGATTCCGGACGCAGCCATCGGTGTAGACATTCTGGTGGGATTTCCCGGTGAAACCGAAAATGCTTTTGAAAATACATACGCAATCATTGATGAATTACCGGTTTCATACTTGCACGTTTTCCCATTTTCGGCCCGAAAAGAAACGCCCGCCAGCAGGTTTCCCAGCCAGGTTCCGGGGAATATTGTCAAGGCAAGGGCGCACAGGTTGCGAAAACTGGGTAACGCCAAAAGGGTTGACTTTCACAACAACTTCCTGGGAAAGAAAGTGAAAGTCCTGATTGAAGGGCAATACAAGGGCGCTGAAGATCTTCTTAAGGGGACATCTTCTAACTATATTCCGGTTCTGACCCGGGGAGTAAATGACCTTAAAAACACCATTGTCGATATAAGGTTGGAAAAATTAAACAGCAGCCGTTCGGTCTTCGGCACCCTGTGCACCCATCGCATCCATCTATGAGTGAGTCTCCTCCCGCATAGCGGGAGGCGACAGGAAGCCTCCACGATGGGGGCATCGCCGTTGGCTTTTGAAACCGTCGTTCGTTGGCAGATTCC
>JBHPCZ010000057.1:0-20800 GCA_042573625.1 Thermodesulfobacteriota bacterium | reverse complement strand
CATTTCAAGAAAAAGAGAACGGCTTTCTCTGGCTTCCTTTACAGGGTAACATTCATCCGGCAGAAAAGGATCGTTTTGAGCATTGATCAAAAGTGTTGGAATGTCAATTTCTGAGAGAAATTGTTTACAGCTGCATCGGGTATAGTAATCCTCCACACTGGGAAACCCGTGGATCGGCGCGGTGTACCGCGCGTCAAACTCTTTGAATGTCCGTATCGATGTATAACCCGAGTCATCTATCGTGTCAGGCATGATTTCTATTTTTACACGCATTTTATCATGGAACATCTTCAGAAAGCGTTTCATATATAAAATGTTTGATCTTTCGGCAAGTTTCGAGGCACTCGATTCCAGGTCACAGGGCACGGAAACAGCCGCCGAACTTTTGATGAGACGGGGAAGGTCTCTCCCCGTTTCGCCGAGATACTTAAGCGTTAAATTGCCGCCGATGCTGAATCCGACAAGTGAAATATTGCGATAGCGCTCTATTTCGAGTACGTGGCAAACAACCGTGTGGAGATCTTCTGTCGCACCGCTATGATAGGAGCGAAGGAGACGGTTGGGCTCGCCGCTGCAACCCCTGAAATTAAACGCTACGCCATCCCACCCCCTCCGGTTAAATGCCTTGATCATTCCGAGCATATAAGAACGCTGTGAATGACCTTCCAGCCCGTGAGAGACTATTACGGCCATATCCGCACCCACGCGCGACCAGTCCAGATCGATAAAATCATTGTCGTCTGTTAAAATTCGTTCCCTGACATAATTCACCCCTCTTATTTTCCTGAACAGTGTCGGGTAAATGGTTTGGATATGCGCATTTGAGAATAAAACCGGGGGCCTGTAGGTTGACTTCGAGATTAACGGCATTTGATGTATAAAAATCCAAGAATTACATTTTTGAATGACGACCGCTTAGAGACCGCCACTATACTCAACTATAAAATTTAACGCAAGTTTCTCACTCTGTTCCAAACCACATAGATTCCATCTATCATCATCTCACTATCCATTAAGAATATCAATTGGATTATATCGGTTATGTCTGATATTTCCCTTGTCTTTGGAAATCAGTATTAAAACGCTTTCAGGATAACAACAAATATGTCCACAAGGGCAGTAAAATATCTTAAACAAAAAAGGATACCATTTGAAATAATAAAGTATACCCATGAAGAAAAAGGGGCTGAGTTTGCGGCCCGGGCTGTTGGATTTCCTGTTGAGCGCACCATCAAGACGCTGGTTGTTGATATAGGACAAAAGAAATTTTGTTTTGTCCTGATGCCCGGAAACAAGCAAGCGGCGTTAAAGGGTCTTGCGAAAGCCTTTTCCGTAAAAAGGGCCGCCATGGTCGATACCACAACGGCCGAACGTTTGACGGGGTACCAAGTGGGTGGTATCAGCCCCTTTGGATCAATGCAGCGGCTGCCGGCGATAATGGAAAAAAGCCTTATGGTTTTTGAAAAAGTTCTCATTAACGGCGGGCAAAGAGGAATTATGCTAATGATGAATCCAGGGGATATCGTCGATGTCCTCGACTGCAAGGTCGCAGACTTAACCCAGAAGTAGGGGTTGTTTATAAATTTAGAAATACTATTATACGGGATATATCAGAGGAGAAGCCATGAAAGAGATAGACGCAAGGGGCTTGGCCTGCCCGGCTCCGGTGTTACTGGCGAAGGATACCATAGAGAAAGAGCATCCAGGTATCGTTAAAGTTGTTGTGGATAACGAAGCATCTCAACAAAATGTTACCCGCTTTCTAGAGTCTCGGCAATTCGAGGTTTCCGCGGAACGGGAAGGAGATGATTTTCTTGTCTTCGGGACGATGGGAGATACGGTTGTTTACGATAGTCCGGTTGCCCCAAAACCGGAAGAAGGACAAATGAAAATCATGGTCATGGTTGCCACGGATCGCGTTGGCTACGGGGATGACGGACTTGGTTTGAAACTCATGGCCAGCTTTATAAAAACGCTCAAAGAGATGGGCCCCGAGCTTTGGCGTCTGATCTTCGTAAACAACGGAGTCAAGCTCACTATCGAAGGTTCCGAGGTCCTGCCGGTTTTGAAGGAATATGAAAAAGAAGGGCTTCAGATCCTGGTCTGTGGAACCTGCCTGAATCATTTTAACCTTCTCGATCAAAAACAGGTGGGTGAAACCACCAATATGCTCGACATCGTCACCGCCATGCAGCTGGCGGATAAGGTGATTAATATTTAATGTTCTTCTCCCGATGAGTTGGTACAAGGGGTCGAGGATTCGAGTGTTTTGCACTTAAATCGCTCCATGGATAATCCTATATTAAACCGCGCAAACTCGTATATAAGGGCTCGTAAGAAAAAACAGATGCATAGAGGAAAAATCGAAAAAGAACTGAAAATAATTTCAGATAAGTGCATCAACTGCGAAATCTGCATAGAGGAATGCGGATTCTTAAAAACATACGGCAAACCCAAAGAAATTGCCGACGCGTTTGACCCTTTGGATAAAAGGTGTCTTGCCATGGGGTTTGAATGCAGCCTCTGCCAACTGTGTGCCGCGGTATGCCCGGTTAAGATCGATCCCTCTGAAATGTTTCTGGAGATGCGCCGGGAAACGGTGAGACAAGGCAACAAAGACTTTTCACAACATAAAGGCATCCTGAATTATGAAAGGCGTGGGACGTCAAAGCGCTACACCTGGTATGCCCTCCCAGAAGGTTGTGACACGATTTTCTTTCCCGGCTGCACCCTGCCGGGCACGCGGCCGGACAAGACAATCAAACTGTATGAGTACATGAGAAAACAGATCCCGACGCTGGGGATTGTCCTTGATTGCTGCACGAAACCTTCCCACGATCTTGGTCGGGAGGCGTATTTCGATGCCATGTTTGGAGAAATGAAGGATTTTCTCCTCAAAAACCGAATACAGAATGTTTATGTCTCCTGCCCCAACTGTTACAAAACCTTCAGCCGATACGGCAGGGAACTCACTGTTAAGACCGTTTATGAATTCGTTGCGCAAAACGGTTTGCCTTCAAGAAAGCAGGTAAATGAAACCATTACCATTCATGATCCGTGTGCCGTCAGGTTTGAGGAGCAGGTTCATGCCGCGGTCAGGGAACTGGTTATAAAACAGGGATTATTTATTGAAGAGATGCCGCATTGCAGGGAAACGGCCTACTGCTGCGGTGAAGGCGGCGCAGTCGAATGTATGTCATCCGATCTTTCATCAAACTGGGGAATCCTTAGAAAAAAAGAGACCCATAGCAACATGACCATTGCCTACTGCGCGGGTTGTGTTCACCATCTGAATCGCATCACGCCCACGAGCCATATTCTTGATCTATTGTTTGAACCGGAGGCTACTCTTGCCGGAAAGGTTAAGGTTTCAAAATCTCCGATGACCTACTTAAACCGGTTGAAACTGAAGTATCGACTCAAAAGAATCGTTGATGCCTCGATATCAAGGGAAAGAAGATTTGCCGCCGTGATCTGATTCACTAACATGTCACAGAACCGCGGCAAGTCAATACCCACCCCTGAAAGGGTCTTACATTATTCTCTCACAGAGCTCACAGAGCACTCAGAGTTTTTTTGATGAGAATCCTTGACCCCGGTTAAACGATTAAAGGTTTAACTGGGCAAGGAAGGAGGATTCTCATCAATCGCTAACGCGCTGCGTATTTGATATGGATTTACCTATTAGTGGTTATTTGTCTATCGTCCAAATTGATCTGCCGAAAGCTCAATATTTTGCCTGAGTTTTCCTCCCCTGCTCGGTTAAATTTGAAAACCATTTAACCTGGGTCAAAAAATCAGGCAAAGATAATTTTTTCCTCTGTGGCCTTTTCGGCCTCGAGCGATCCCGTTTCTGCGGGAGAGCGGGCGAGAGTAAAAGTCTATTGGATACTATTTTGCGCCTTCGGTCGGATATTTTGCGCCCTTCCAGGAAAAAATTCCGCCGGGATGACGGTAAACATTCTTGTAGCCGAGTTTTTTGGCCCACGCCGCACCGTTGTGGCTGCGGGTACATTTAACAAAACCGCAGTAAATAACAATGGTTTTATTTTTGTCAGGACCCAATAGTGCCATGAAATCTTCTTTGGTCTTGCCGTCCGTTTCTTTTATGTCCCAGGTTTTCATATCCGGAATCGGAAACAGGAACTGTTTTGAACCGGGAACATGGGCTTTTTTATAGCTAGCCTTGTAGGGCATGGTGTCGACGATCAGTATGTTTTTATCTTCATCGATCCATTTTTTCAGTTCCGCGGTGGTGACGACATCATATCCGCCCCGCTGCACCTCGCGAACCAGTTTTACAGCACCCTGTTCTTTTTCCACCTCCTGTTCAAATTTGTTTTTTGCAACAGCGGGTGTGCTGAATATCACAGCAAATAGGGTTATGAGTGTGAAGGTGAAAATCATTTTAGTTGCTCGCATTAATCAAACCTCCTTTGTCAAATAATTTAGAACCTATCTCAAAAACAATCTAAGTGCCCATGGGGGTGTTGCGAAACGGTTCAAAATGCTCACATACTACGTGTATGCTCCGCTTTCGCACAGTTTCGCGCCTTGCCCTGAATCCTAATCTTATTTTTGAGATAGGTTCTAGAAAAATAATGCCGGAGACGCGCCGGTTTTGTCGATCGACGGTAACGCCAATAATATAAATAAACGATGGAAAACATCATCAGAATATCCCTGTAAAAAGCGAGGCGTAGACCGTGAAAAGCTCTGGCCTCCGGATCTTCCGGTCCGAAACAACCGCAGTCTATGTCGAGCCCCATCCAGATACCGTAGGCGAGGATCGCCAAGAACAGAATCAGCATCCCTGTGATGAAGGCCAGGCTCCCGCGGATATCAAGAAGCAGGCCGATGGCTGCGATCATCTCTGAGGCGGGAAGGATGACTGCCACCGGCAGGATCCAGGTCTCAGGGATCAATCCAAAGGCTTCGATGATGACGGCAAAAGATGTTGGATCAAGCAACTTGGCAACACCGGAGTATAAAAAACCGGCCGCGAGAAGGATGCGGACCGTTCGGTATATCCGAGTCGAAAACAGGAGATGTCTTATTGGAAAGCTCCATCGTTGAGGATTTTGAGGAATTTCGTTGTCGTATTCCAATGGATTTGACGGATAATCAGTCATATCAGCATTTCATTTTTTTTGAATTTCAAGACGCAGATTTTGCCTTAACCGGCAATTGGCGAAAACGACCAAGGACTTTGTTTATATAAGAATTGCTGATATGTAAAATTGTTAATATCTATCAGGATGCAGAGCTGCATCGACAAGCTCAATGGTTTGTTTAATGATGTTAAAAATGAAACACCTTTTTGATGAATCGAAAATATGAATGTATCAGACCGAAATCATTAATATTAACAATTTGATTTTTCGAACAGGCGAGAGTATGCTACAGAATGGATAGAAGTCAATGAAAATAGGTTAAGATCCAGAAACGTGCGTTAAAGTGAAAATCGCTGTAATGGGAGTTGTTGATAATCTCAGGCAAATCAACCTTTTATTAAGTTTTAACCGAGAATCGGAAAGTGAGAGGATCAAAAAAATGACAGCATCAAAGAGCATCCGCCTTACGGAGACCGTCAAGGGGTCGGGTTGAGCTTCGAAACTGCCGCCAGGGGACCTGGACAGGGCGTTGTGCGGGCTTGAATTCCCGACGGATTCCAATGTAATTGTCGGCCTGGATCGAGCGGATGATGCCGGTGTGTATAAAATATCCGAAGATCTTGCCATGATCCAGACAGTCGATTTTTTTACGCCGGTTGTCGATGACCCTTACGGGTTCGGCCAGATTGCCGCAGCCAATGCCCTGAGTGACATCTACGCCATGGGTGGTGTGCCGAAAACCGCCTTGAATCTAGTTGCATTCCCCATAGAACAGATGGATATATTGATCCTCCGGAAGATCATGCAGGGTGGAATGGACAAGATGAAGGAGGCGGATGTTGTCGTGATCGGGGGACACAGCGTGGTGGACAGCGAATTGAAGTTCGGGTTTTCCGTGACCGGATTTATTCATCCAGACAAGGTGCTGACCCAGAAAAACCTCAAAGACGGGGATCGACTCGTTCTGACCAAACCTCTGGGTACCGGAATTATTAACACCGCCATCAAAGGGAATCTCGCTTCCAAAGAGATTACAGCTTTTGTCACCCGGCTTATGGCGACCCTGAACAGAGGCGCCGCCGAGGTCATGATGCGATACCGGGTTCGCGCCTGCACTGATATCACCGGGTTTGGGTTGCTGGGACACCTTGCAGAGATGGTGGAAGATTCCGGGTTGGCCATTCGACTCAATTCGAGCAGGATTCCTGTTATTCACGAAGCATTAGAATATGCCGCAATGGGGCTGGTGCCGGCCGGTGCCTACAAAAACAGGGAATTTCGCGAACCGATGGTGGAAATGGCGTCTTCCGTGGATCGGAGCCTTGCCGATGTGCTGTATGATCCGCAGACTTCCGGCGGACTGTTGATCTGTGTTGACCGTCAGGATGTCGACAACCTGGTGGAAAATTTAAGATCAAAGGGTGTGGAGCTATCGGCCGTCATCGGTGAGGTCGTATCTGCACCCAAAGGAAAAATTGTCGTGAAATAGATGCCGGGTGCTCATTGGTAATCGAATCATTTCCCGGTCATATCATTTTCTCTAAGGCGAGAGGAAACCCGCTCAACATGTTCCACGGTCAGGGTCACGGCACCGAAGTCTTCTTCCACCTTCCCGTAAAGTATAAAAGGACGGCTTCGGTCCAGCATGGCGCAAAAGCGGCGGTATGTTTTGGGGAAAAGGGTGGTTTCAATCAGCCCGGTTTCATCTTCGAAAGTCAGAAATTCCATGGGATCGCCGTGTTTGGTGTGCACCACCTTGCCGGTAATCAATAGGCCGGCGACTCGTACGGTCCTGCCCGAAAAGCGAGGCAGGTTGCTTGCTTTGACAATTTTATATTTATTAAGTGTATCGGCATACAGAACCATCGGGTGCCGGTCGCACAAAAAACCGAGCGCCGCAAATTCGTGCCGCAGACGTTCCAGCTTGTTTTCCGGCGGAAACGAAGGCTTGAGAATCTCTTCTTTGACGTTAAACAAATTCCTTTCCCATGAACGGCCGGCGCCGGCCTTTTGCCGGCAGGCCAGCGTCCACAACAGCGACGCCCTGCTTTCTTTTGGATGAAGCGCGTCAAAAGCGCCGGCGTGAATCAACACCCGTGCTTCCGGCGCGCTGGGACGTACCCGGTCAAGAAAATCCGTTATGCTGCGATACGGCACTGACTTTCGTTTCGACACAATTCTTTCCTGCGTTTTTGCGTTCAGATGTTTTATGGACAGCAGCCCAACACGCATGAACCCCGCGTTTCCCTTCCAGCGGATATCGCTTTTGTTCACGTCGGGCAACAGGATTTTGACGCCCATGCGTCGTGCTTCCGACACGTAGGCAAATGCACTGTAGAAGCCGCCCTGATTGCTGATGACCGCTGCCATAAACTCCGCCGGATAATGGGTCTTTAGATAGGCCGCCTGAAAAGACACACGGGCGTAGCTGGCGCTGTGGGGTTTGCAGAAGGAATAGCCGCTGAAACTCATCATCATGTTCCAGACAACCTCGATCTGTTTGTCGGTAACACCGCGCAAACGCGCGCCTGCCGCAAATTGTTCTTTATAATCGTCCAGTTTTCGTCTCTTGTCTTTCTTGGACATTATTTTTCGAAGACCGTCGGCGCCAGCGTGTGAAAACCCGGCCAGGGCGACTGCGGTTTTGGAAACATCCTCCTGGTAGACCATGATTCCATAGGTTTCATCGAGTACGTCGGCCAGCATGGGATGGATCGGTTCCCACGCCCCGCCGTGCAGTCGGCGCACGTATTCGCGGATAAACGCGTTGGCGGCCGGGCGGATAATACTGCTGTGGATAACCAGATGTTGAAAATCACCGACCTTTGCCTTCTTCTGAAGCAGTCGTGTGGCAGGACTCTCGATGTAAAAGCAGCCCATTGTGTCCCCCCTGGCCATACTCTGTTGCGTGGCCGGATCGTCTTCCGGCTCCCAGCGTGCTTCATCAAAGGGGGTCCCGTTGTCCCGAAGGTTTGCAATGGCGTCGCGAATAACACCCAGGCTGCGATTGCCGAGAAGATCGATCTTAACCAGGCCGCTTTCTTCGGTGGCATCCTTTTCCCACTGGATAACCGGAACCCCTTTGGGGGCGGGTTCAATTGGAACGTAATCATGCAGGGAGCCCGGTGTAATTACTACACCCCCCGGATGAACCGAAAGGTGACGCGGGATACCGATGATACGCTGGGCCGTGTGAATAATTAGGGGCCAGGGCTCGGGGAAATCGAGCTCGCCGAGTTCCGGGAGCTGTTTGAGCCGCGTTAACAGATCCTCACCGGATCGGGTTGCCCGCCAGAACCAGGGCAGGCGTTTGGAGACCTGTCCGATCTCGCGATCAGTGAGTCCATAAACTTTGGCGACTTCGCGGATGGCCATTCGGGGTTGAAAGGCAACGTGGTTACAGACCAGTGCGGCATGACCGTTGTACCGGGTCAGTACGGAATCCAAAACGTCATCCCGCTCATCCCAGGCAAAATCGATGTCGATGTCCGGCGGGTCCGATCGTCCCGGATTAAGAAAGCGTTCAAAATAGAGATTGTACCTGATCGGACAAACATTGGTGATCCCCAGACTGTAGGCCACCAACGAAGCAGCGCCGCTTCCGCGGCCGCAGATGCGCGGGCTGCGCGATACAATATCCTGAACCACAAGAAAGTATGATGAGAACTTCATCTTTTTGATAATGCGCAGTTCGTGTTCGAGCCGGTCCACAACGGGTTCGGGCAGATCATTTCCATAGCGTCGGCGCGCGCCATCATAGGCGGCACGCCGCAGGAGGTATTCTACGGCGCGGCCTTTCCCGTCTATCCACGGGGGCAGAACAAGTCCATGATCAGGGCCGGTAAAGGTCAGCCGCTCGGCAATTGCATGGGTGGCGCTTATCGCGTCAGGCCAGATATCAAATCGCCGGATATACTCGGAAGGCGTTGCCAGCCACGCATCGGAAGGCGCAACATCGGTGCAGGTCAATTGGGAAAGAGACGTGTTCAGATCGATGGCCCGGAGCATGCGGTGAATGCTGAAGTCGTCCGGATCGAGAAAAAAATTTCCGGGTGTAGCGACCATTGGCACGCCAAGGTGTTGGGAGACCTGTCTCAGCCGCCAAGCGGCACCGGCCGGCTTTCGCGCCGCCGCTGCCGCGACGGTTATTCCGGCGTCATACCAGTCCGCTAAAAGTTCCGCGGCCTGGGTAAGGACCACCAGACCGTCGGGATGGGCCAAGACAGCCGACTTCAAATCAAACGTTTTGTCAGAATGACGGCGCGTAATCAGGCGGCAGAGATTGCGGTAACCCGTGTTGTTTTCAACAAGGCAGACAGCGCGATGCACGGATACCGGATCGGTCAGCTCCGCACCGACGATGGGTGTGATGCCCTCTTGCTTGCAGCTTTTCAAAAAAGGCCACAGCCCGTAAAGATTGTCGGTGTCCGTGAGGGCCAGCCGATCGTAACCCCGCTGTTTGGCAGCGGCGCAGATCTGTTTTGGCGAGTGCGTGCCCCACATCAGCGAATAATATGACCGGACGGTGAGCGGAATCATAGCATTAAACGCTCACGTTTCTTCGATACGAAGTTCAGGAAAATTGGTGAGCCACCGCTTTCTGAGGGGGCAGTTAATGTCCAATGTCGAATTTTCAATATCCAATTTTCAAGTGTTTGGAAGGGAAAAATATCAACCACCTGGTTTTTTATATTTTCTTTGATTCTGCCGTTAGAATGCTCTTTGCAAAAATGCGAATCAGCTCTTGGCATTCAGAAAATGCTGCTTCTACTTGCGCAGAGGGCTTTATAAATGATTTTATAAGAATTATTCGCAACCATACTCGGGTCTCACGCAACTCTTTTAAAGCTATTTTCATTTTGTGAATAAAGTCTTTTCTGGATTTAGCGCTCTGCGCTTCACCATAGTTCGGTGCGGGTGATGTGCCAGAACGAACAAGTTGTCCTGCGATATGATTTGCTGTTCGTGTATTGGGAAATGCTTCAATAATATCAATAATTGTAACGGCAAAATTTATGAGTCGGTCCTCTAAATCATATTCTTTTATTGTCTTGCTCATTTGCCTCTCTTTTTATTATTGGACATTGATCATTGGATATTGGATATTTTGCCAAATCGACAGAATTTTGTCGATTTGGCATCACCGAACGAAGGTTCGTCCCATGCGAATCGCGCTGAAACCGAAACGGCGGCGGATCGTGTCGAGAGCGGCGATCAGATTGTCGCTGGTTTTTTTTTCTTTTTCATGTTCGGGAAAAAGTTCCATCTGCGCGGGCGGATAGGTCAGGCGATCGCAAACCAGACACAGGTGCCGGATACGGACGCGTCGTGTCCAGGCGCGCTTCAGAGCTGTTTTCGCCGCGGAGAATAAGCGAAAGTCGTTGGCTGTCGGCGGGTTGACGACGGCCTGACGGGCGATCCGACCCCCATCGGAATAGCCGAGGGCAATCCGGATCCGTTTCGCTGCCAGACGCCGTTTACGCAAGTCGGCACCGGCCTGTTCGATGAGTTGATACAGCGTACCTTCCATCACCGGCACATCGTTGGTGTCATTCCCGAATTCATGGTCAACCCTGACCCGCGGCTGTTTGTCCTCGACAGAAACAACCGGGGAGGGGTCAATGCCGCGCACAGCTTCATACAGGCTGTGACCGCGAGTGTCGAAGACCCGATTAAGCTGCCCCAGCGAAAGAACAGCCACATGCCCGGCAAGGGTCAGATTGAATTCCCGGAGACGTTTTAAATCGTCTGCTTCTATTCCGGGGATAAGATGGACCGGCAGGGGTCTCAGAAAGTCCGCTTCATCGCCCGATCGAACGATGTACTCCCCGGTCGGCTTGACCAGGCGCGTGGCGACTTTGGCGACCAGCTTATTGGGCGCCACCGACCAAATCGGGTCAAAACCCATAGCGGTCCGCAACGATTTGCGGATACGCCAGGCCACGTCAGGGGGCGGGCCAAACAATTTTCCCGTTCCGGTGGCATCGATAAAGAGGTGCCCGTTATGATCGGTCATTTCGATTAAGGGTGAATAGGGCGACACATGCTTGAAAAGCTGTGTCATCGCACGCTCGTAGCGGTCGGGGTGCGGCGGGAGAACAAAAGCCTCCCGGCAATAGCGAAGCGCCCGTCTCAGGGGCATGCCCTTACGCACCCCTCCTTGATACGCTTCATCGCTCATGTCATACACGGTTGCCCGTACTGCACCTTCGGGAGCGACAATCACCGGTCGTTCTCGTAGCCGGCTGTCCACCGCCCGCTCCACAGCCACAGCAAAATCGGCAATATTTAAATGAATGATGGATCGTTCATTCATATCAAACCACTGTCAAACCCCGCTCTTTGAGCAGATCGATCATTCTCAGGGCATTTTCCGGCGCCTGGGCACGGACGTGGTTGTTGAAAAAAAGAACCCCCCTGCGTGCCCGGTCATTCATGGTTTCGACCTTATCTTTTATCCACTCGCGCAGCTCGTCGTCTGAATAGTTGTAATCAAATTGATGCTGCATGTTTCCCGAGTACCAGCCTTTGGCGTTTCGGCCGTGAAAACGAACATAAAACAGGTCCGGGTTGGTCACCACATCCAAGGACGGGAACAGGCCCGGCAGGTCCGGCCCGTCAACGCCGACCAGCGTGATTCCCCGGCGTTCCAGTTCGGCAAAAACGCGGTCGTTCGCCCAGGAACGGTGCCGAAACTCTATGGCCAGGGGCAAACCGTGAAGCGCATCGAGAAGCATTGCCAGGTATTTGCGGTTGGATGAAGTACGGTGGAACGAATGGGGCAGCTGAATCAACACCGCCGCCAGCTGGCCGGCCTGTACGAGCGGCGTCACGCCGTCCCGGTAGCGCGCGGCATGATCGGGCCAGTGTTCCCGATCGATTTCGTGAGTGAGGCTGCGCGTCAACTTGGCGGCAAACAAAAACGTCTTGGGAGCCTGTCCGCGCTGACGTTCAATCACTTCCGCTCTGGGCATCTGATACCATGTGTAGTTGAGTTCGGTAATCGAGAAATGTCGGGCATACAGCGGCAGCATCCTGCCCGACTTTGTGCCGGGCGGATAAAACCCGGCATCCACCCACTCTGTGTAGGAGTAGCCGCTGGTGCCCACAAACAGGCGGCAATCGCCGGGATATCGATGTTTTTTAGCAGTTATTTCGGCCATGTTTTATCAGTCAATTAAATTTTCAGCTTAGCTAAGGTCCAAGCTTTGTTCTGTAATGAGAGGGTGATATGGTAATACTTAAATAAATTTCTACTCTCGCCCGCTCTCCCGGCAAATCGAGATCGCTCGAACCCGCAGAGTTCCCAGAGATGAAAAAAATCTTTGCCTGATTTTCTGAGAGGAAAAATCAGGCAAAATAATCATGCCTCACAAAAGAGATTGTATGATGACCCATTGTGTTAACAAGTGTAGCTTGATCAATCATGGAAAAGGGTTAAAATTGATCAGAATTCTCCTCTCAAGAATTCTGATCAAAGAACCTCTGTGTCCTCTGTGAGCTCTGTGAGAGATTCATAAAGGGTCCTTTCAGAATCACTATCAAGTCGCCCATTTTAGGAGTGGTTATTGACTGGATATTCGCTATTCCGCGTTCGATATTCTGCGGTTCAAATTTTGCTTAGGGGCTTTACAATTTTTTCACAACCTCCGGTCCCCGCTGCACGCCCACAACCTTGCCCTGGACCAGCACTTCGTTGAAAGCGTACTGCACGGGTTTATAGGCCGGGTTTTCCGGACGCAGCTCAATATGGTTTTTTCTGCGGAAAAAACGCTTGACGGTTGCTTCCTCCAGGTGAATCAGCGCAACGATGATCTCGCCGTCTTCGGCAAACTGGCGCGGCTCACAAATGACCAGATCCCCATCCAGGATAGCGGCCCCTTTCATGGAGTCGCCCGTTACTTTCAGCGCGAACAGGTTTGAACCGCGATATATGGCTGCGTCAACCACCACGCTGCCGGCCCACTCCTGCTGTGCGTATAAAGGTAAGCCGGCGGCAATGTTTCCGATGACCGGCACTTCCTGCCAGCGCATGATGCCGGACGTCTCCCGGGCGCGGTTGAGGAGGTGAACGGTACGGCTGTAGCGCCCGTCACGCTTGATCATTCCCTTTCCTTCAAGTGCCCTGATCAGTTGAGATATCGCCGCGTGGCTCACACCCATGTCGGTTGCCGCCTGTCGCAAACTGGGGGCTTTTCCGTTTCGCGTTATCCTGGCTTCAAGATAGCTTAGAAGCCGTTGCTGTTTTGCCGTCAATTCGGGTTGCATAAGGTTGTCTCCATTTCAGATTCAATATACCATACCCTAACATGGCAAAATGTAAAGGTCAATGTGAATATTATTGTATATTATGTATGTGTTTTTGGGATTGGCCGAATAGCTGTGGATTCGGTTGACTTTCACTGTAAATTTTTCTAATCTAACCCGAAGAAACTGTTGAGATTTATAACCGGTTCAAAGGTAACGTGACTCGGGTTCCGAATGCCGGCAAACCTTCCACCAGAATATTTTGAAACAGAAAAGCGCTATCGCGCCGCCAAAACGCCTGCGGACAAAATCGCCTGCCTCGAAGAGTTGCTCACCATCACTCCCAAGCACAAGGGTACGGACAAAATAAGGGCCGGTCTGCGCAAACGGATCTCCAAGATGAAATCCTCGGCCCAGGTCAAAAAGAGCCTGGGCAAGCAGGAATCCGCCTTTCGCATCGACAAGGAAGGCGGCGGGCAGGTGGTGATCGTCGGCTCGGCCAATGTGGGCAAATCCGCCCTGGTTGACGCGATGACCAACGCTACCCCGGAGGTAGCGAATTTCCCCTACACCACCTGGAAACCAACGCCCGGGATGATGCCGGTTGAAAACATTCAGATCCAGCTGATTGATACACCTCCTCTCAGCAAAGAATATGTGGACCCGGATTTGATGGATCTTATTCGCAGGGCGGACCTGATTCTGTTAATGGTCGATTTGCAGACCGATCCGCTGCAGCAGCACGAAGACTCGGTGGCCTTGCTCGAGGAGCACCGCATCATGCCGTGCTTTTTAAAAGATCGATACAACGATCAGCGGGGGTTGACTTTTATTCCGTTTTTGGTACTGGCCAATAAAAACGATGATATGGATACAGAAGAAAATTTTGAAATTTTTCAAGAATTGCTTGAGGGTGACTGGCATTTAATATCCGCTTCTGTCAACACCGGCCGAAACCTGGAACAACTGAAGAGGTCCCTGGTGAAACTGCTGAACATCATTCGCGTTTACTCCAAATCTCCCGGGAAAAAGCCGGACCTCACCGCCCCTTTTACTTTAAAAAAAGGGAATACCGTAACCGATTTTGCCAGAAAGATTCATAAGGATTTTGCAGATAAGCTGAAAATCGCGAGGGTTTGGGGCAGCTCCGTTTTTGACGGACAGATGGTCCAGCGGGATTACGCACTCCAGGACGGTGATGTTGTGGAACTGCAGATGTAAGGAGATATCAGGGGAGAAAAAAATGGAAATCGATACGATAATGGAGGATCACGGTTTCAGTGCCTCATCAAGTTGCGGGGGCAGCGGATGGTATAGCAAAGCAATTAAACATCAAGGAAGGGATGCCTTTATCGCCGTTACCGATAACAGCGGCCTGGGCCTCCCTGAATCGCTGGATGAGCCTGTTCAGGTCTGTGTGTATGATCGGGATTCCGGGGAAGAAGTTGAAGCGTGTCAGAATTTTGAGTCGTTGAAGTCTTATATCGATACGCTTTAAAATAGGGATGTGAAACTTGAGCTACCTATTTCGTTTGGTCCCTGAATAGGTAAACGACTTACTTGTCATTTTAATATACGTTCCTTTATCGATACCAATATCCTTCCCGCACAGACATTTTATTGTTTTATTTTCTTTTGTGGACGCGTACATCCTGACGATTCGATCTTTGTGGCATCTTAAAACTTCACCTTTTCCAATTTTGTCGTATTTCCAGAGTTTTCTTTTGCATGCCGCGCATTTTAAGGTTAACACGATTTCCTCAAGCCATTTCAATGAGATATATTTTTCTCAATGTTGAAAGTCATCAGAACCATCCATAAACTGTCTACAATCGCAAATCAAGCCCGTCCTTGTTATCCTGTTTCCCCTCTTGTTTATTCCTTTGGTTTTTTAATATACCACAATGTCATAATTCCTCCTGATAATGATCGGCAATGATAAAAGTGTCAAATTTATAAAGTGTGAATGCGCTATATTATTCATTATTCAAGCTCTGGCATTATGTCCGTCCAGTGCAAGAAACAAGGAAAAGGTAGAAATCATTGATTTTAGAGTAAAAATATAATATATAGCGATCAGTCGAAGAGACAGATCCGCCTTTGAAACCAATGAAGGCCGGACGATATTCTTCGATTTTATTTATTTCTTCCGTTAAGATTCTATCGTTATTAAAAGACAACAAAAAAGGATTAATGAGAAGGGCGCAATCTTTTACAGGTTGAAACATTTGGAAAAGTTTCAGTGCGCAGCCAAAGAAAGCTTCCTTTGATAACAGTCCCCTCGAGGTGACAAATGTGATACCGCCGCTGAGAAAGACCCTATCCAGGACAACAAATTACCTCGAAGATGAGAAGGTATTGAAGGTAAATAATCAGAAAGTAGAAAGAGATGTAACGCCGCGATTAAGGGGGAAAACGGGATGAAGTTCAAACATAAGGTGATGACCCACGTATTGATTATGGTGGTTTTTTCGATGGTGGTTTCGACGGTTATCGTTTCCATGGTGGTCGCAAAAGCCAATCCCTGGCAGATGGTAAAATTAATGAGCCTCGTTTCTTTGGCCTGTATTTTGGTCATTATTCCCGTAACCGCAATTTTTTCAAGGTCCCTGATCAAGCCAATCAGCAGGATCACTGGCGGCCTCAAGGAAGCCACCGATCATCTGGCCTCGGCCTCGGGACAGATTTCTGCCTCAAGCAGGATGTTGGCGGAAAGATCGTCCGAGCAGGCCGCGTCATTAGAAGAAACCTCATCTTCATTAGAAGAGATATCTTCTATGACAAAACAGAACGCAGAACATGCAAAGCAGGCCGCCCAGCTGATAGAATCATCAACGGAGTTCATGAGAGTCGCGAATAAATCAATGAAAGAGTTAATGCACTCTCTTGAAAATACAGCTGCTGCGAGTGACAACGTGTCTAAAATAATCAAAACCATTGATGAGATCGCTTTCCAAACCAATCTGCTGGCATTAAACGCTGCTGTTGAGGCTGCGCGGGCCGGAGAATCAGGCGCGGGTTTTGCCGTTGTGGCCGGTGAAGTCCGAACGCTGGCCTTGCGATCTGCTGAGGCATCCAGTAGCACTCAGGAACTCATGGAAGATATCATAAAGCGGATTAAAAAAGAGACCGGTTTGGTTGCCGAGACAGACGATCGTTATCGTGAAGTGGCCGTCAGCGTTCAGAAAGCGGCCGAGTTGGCAAAAGAGATATCTGTTGGGAGTGACGAGCAGTCAGAAGGCATCTATCAGATCAATCGGGCTGTTGCAGAGATGGACAGTGTGGTTCAGGAGGTGGCGGCCAATTCCGAAGAATCTGCTTCAACCTCTGAAGAGATGAATGCACAGGCGGGGCATTTGTCAAAGATTTTAGGAGAATTGATGGATGTGGTGGGAGGAATTGTACTGAAACAAAAAAGGGCGTATGGCGGAGTGACGGTTGCGCGTTCAGCCAAAGCGCCGATGCGTAGCGGAATTCAATTTCCAGCGATTCCTAAAAGAGCTGAAAGAATAAAAGAAGATCCGGCATACAAAGCCAGGGAAGTCAAACCTGAGCAGATTATTCCTATGGATGATGATTTCAAAGATTTTTAGCCCGAATATTTGATGAAAAAGAAGAAAGGACTGCCGCCTATCGGTACATGCTCAGAGATTCACCGAGCCTTTTTTCAATCCTTTCCAGTTCTTCCTTAAGCCCATCTACTTTGGCTTTTAAATCCGCGTTTTCAGGATCACATCTGAAAACAGACTCAGCTTCATGCAATTTCTTTCGAAACTCAACATGCGCCATTTCAAGGCGATGTATGTTGTCCTTAACGATTTTATATTCCGGCCAATCGTCAGTCTCATCATAAAAATACATTGACATGATGGCCTCCTGTTTCTTTCTGAAATTTCCCTTAACCTCAATTCAGGTTTAATAAAGATAAATTAATCATAATCATAAAACAATCAAGAGATTGGGAACGTTTGCGCGGAACGTTCTTCGACCCTCCTTTAAAAAGCAGTTGATGGAATCTCCAAACAAAAAGGGCTCCGATATATTCACAGTTGTGATAATCAGAGCCCTTTAACAGGCCTGACGGCCTGGTATACTCATATTTTTAATTGGTGGAGGCGGCGGGAGTCGAACCCGCGTCCGAAAACATTCCACACAGGCGTCTACATACATATCCCGAAATTTAGTGTTCGCCCCTTCAAGTCTCCTTCAGGCTGGATGCTTGAGAGGCTAGCCCGTTAGATTTTTGCCGATCCGTCTACAGGCAATCAGGACCGGTTATCCTGCTAGTCGTCGCCCTTGCCGGATTAGCAGGCATCATCCGGAAGAACGTTAGCCTTAAGCGGCTAAAGCGTAGTTATAATCGTCTGCGATTATTTTAGTTCCCCGCCGTTTTTACGAGTCGACGAGAGCTCGGTATGCGACCTGGATTTCTTTATCCCCGTCGAAGCCATTTCGCCCCCAGATTGTGAAAGAACATTTTTTAAAGAGTTCGGTTGTTATTAATCCTAATAATAATTCAGTATTGCTTGAAAGTCAATGCGAGAACTTTAAAACACCCTTTAAGCGGCGTAGCCGCGTTTCATAAAATCGTAATACGATTTTATTTGTATTCCTTTTTGGACCATTCAAGATCTCTTTGCTGATCGCGTTTTCGGATCGCATCCCGCTTGTCATACCTGCGCTTGCCCTTGGCAAGGGCGATGATAATTTTGGCCTTTCCGTTAAGAAAATAAACCCTTAACGGGATCAGGGAAAATCCTTTTTCATTAACCTTGGCATACAGCTTCTTGATTTCCTTCCTATGCAGCAGCAGTTTTCTTTTTCTTAGCGGGTCATGATTATCATGATAGGCAAAAGGGTACGCCCCGATATGCATCTGGTGAATATATACCTCGCCTTTTTTTATTCTGGCATAGGAATCTTTCAGGTTCACACTGCCGAGGCGAAGTGATTTGACCTCGGTGCCCAGCAGGACGATTCCGGCTTCGTATTCATCTATAATAAAATACTCGTATCTGGCTTTTCTGTTTTCAGCTACAATTTTGATATGACTGTCTTTCAAGTGCTATTTCCTCTTAATGAATCTGAAAAAGAGATTCATTCGGTATATGCTAAATCGAAAAGAATATCTCCGTATGTACTCATCACCAGTTCGGTGACGCCGGCATCGGTTTTCTCTTTAAGCGCCTCTTTAATAAACATTCTGGCATCTTCAACTTTAAGCGATCTGATTACACTTTTTATCACCGGTATGGACTGAGGGGTCATGCTCAGATTGTTGATTCCAAAACCGAGAAGTATCGGTATGTTAACAGGATCACCGGCCATCTGTCCGCAGATCGAGACCTTAACACCGTGATCCCTTGCCACTTCGGTTACATGTTTGAGCAACCGCAAAATCGCAGGATGAAATGGTTGGTACAGGTGTGCGACCTTGCTGTTTCCCCTGTCGACGGCCAAAGAGTATTGAATCAGATCGTTGGTGCCGATGCTGAAGAAATCGACATCCTTTGCCATCACGTCCGCCATTATTGCAGCGGAAGGGACCTCGATCATGATCCCGACTTGGATTTGATCGTCAACGTTCACGCCTTCCTGATCCAGAGAATCGGCAACTTCTCTCAACATTTTTTTTGCCTGTTGGATTTCTTCGTGGCATGACACCATGGGAAGCAGAATTCGGACATTGCCGAACGCGGAAGCCCTCAATATGGCCCGTAGCTGCGTTTTGAAAATATCGGGTCTTTGGAGGCAATACCGGATACCGCGCAGTCCGAGCGCCGGGTTCGGCTCGTCAGAACTGCCGATACGGGCAATCATCTTATCCCCGTTGATGTCGAGGGTGCGGATCGTTACCGGCTTTGGCGCCATGACCTCGACGATATCCTTGTAATTATCAAAAAGCTCATCTTCGGAGGGGAAATCAGGATGACTTAAATATTGAAACTCTGTTCGGTAAAGGCCGATACCGTCTCCGCCGTGGGCATGAACAGAGACAACCTCTTCGGGAAGCTCGATATTGCCCATAACCTGCAGGCGAAAACCGTCGCCTGTTTCAGCCGGGCGATCGCTGTCCCTTGTAATAACAGCCTTGTGTGCTTCGTATCCGGCTTGACGTTCCTCAAACTGTATAAGCGTCTGTTCAGAGGGGTTGATGATAACGATGCCGGCAGTGCCGTCTACAATGATGATGTCATCGTTGCTGATTAAACGGGACGCGTTATCAATGCCCAAAACAGCCGGAATTTCAAGGGTCCGGGCGATAATGCCGGTATGGGACGTCTTGCCGCCCCGATCGGTGACAAATCCTTTTATTTTTTCCAGTTGTATCTGGCTTGTCTCTGCCGGCGAAAGATCGTGGGCCACGAGGATAACTCGTTTGTCGATTTTTCCGATACTCTTTTTCTTAATGCCCACCAGATTCTGTATGATGCGATCTGAAACCTGTTCGATATCCAAAGCCCGTTCTCTCAAATAGGAATCGGCCATGTCTTGGAACAATGATTTCGCATCGGACACCGTTTTTTTAAGGGCCCACTCCGCATTCACCCGTTCCTTTTTAATGTTTTCAATGGTCTTTCCATACAGCATCTTGTCTTTGAGAAGCAACATGTGGGTCTCAATGATAGAAATATGCTGGCGAAGCCCTTTCGGCGTATTTTCGATAATTTCCTGCAATTCATTCATTGCTTTATTGGCGGCTTTCTTAAAACGTTTCACCTCGTTCTGCACGCCCTTTTTTTTGATTACATATTTCTCGACAACATCCACACCTTCCCTGCCGACCAGGTATGCCTTTCCGATGCAAATGCCCGGGGAACCGCTGATGCCGTGTAGATGTATTTCTTTGTCGCGTGTGTCTACCATTTAAGATTATTCCTCGAAGCCGCTTTCAACGAGCTGAACAAGTTGGTTCAATGTTTCCATATCCGATGGGTCTTCAATTTTTAATGTTATTTTCGAACCTTTTTCACAGGCAAGGGTAAGAATATCGATAACGCTCGAAGCATCCGCCGCTTCACCATCTTTTATGACCCAGATTTTTGATTTGCCATCTTGAGCGAGCTTGGCGATTCGGGCTGCTGACCTGGCGTGGAGACCGAGCTCGTTTGAGACAAAAACGTCTCTTGATAGCATGTTGACCGGGCTGCCCATGGCAAGTGAGTTGTGTCCGTTGAGGGAGTCGATCTGCTGAAAACAATCTTGGATCTATTATCTCTCTCCACCCGGATACCCCAAAACAGATCTCTATCTATACAATTTCCGGATGAAGGAGAATGAAAAGAGATGAAGATTCTAACGCTAATGAATAATTTTTACCAACACACGTAATATATGTCAATCTGATTTCATTGACAAGCCTGGAGATAGTTGGTAGGTTTTCTCTTTGAGCAGCCTTAATTCACTGAAATTGAGGGATATTATTATAATCAACCGCT
>JBHPCZ010000056.1:0-21140 GCA_042573625.1 Thermodesulfobacteriota bacterium | reverse complement strand
GTTCACACGGTTTGAAAGATGATTATCCATGGAGCGACTTAACAGCGAAAACTCCACGACTGCTCATATATTTAGAACCCTTAAAAAAGATTTTCTCGATTTTGTTTACGCTCATTTAGGGTTTAAATTTTTTATCGCCGCGGCCTTTTCTTTAGCTTCCTGGGCCAGGGGGGTGTCCGGGGCCAGTTCGATTACTTTATTGTAAGCGTTCAATCCCTTTTGGTAATCACGAGACAGGATATGGGCATTCCCCAGGAATAAATATAATTCAGCAGTCCGGGGGGCGTCTTGAATCGCTTTTTCCAAGACAGAAACGGCCTGCGGGACCCTCTCCGACGAGAGATATACTCGGCCGAGATGATACAGGGCTTTTATATATGTGGCATCTTTCTGAAAACCGTCCTTATAATATTTCAGACAATCGTTGAAATACTTTTCCGCAGGTGCATACTCATTTTTGTGAAAATACGCCAGCCCCAGATTAAAAAGAGGGTTTTGAGGCGTGGCATAGAGAAGATCTCCAATAATCTCCTTGAAAATGGCAATGGCGGTATCCCAGTCTTCTTGTGCCATATAGACGGTTCCCAGATTGTTCTTGGCATCCGCGTAATCGGGTTTTAATGCCAGGGCTTTTTTAAAGTGTGTAATCGACAGATCAGATCTCTCCATATGTTTATAAACGAGCCCCAGGTCGTTTTGAAGATGCGGATCATCAGGGTATATTTTTTCCGCTTTTAGAAATTGTTTCAGGGCGGAAATGTAATCCCCTCTCCCCAGATGTACTTCACCGAGATTCCTCGTTGCTTCCTCCTGCCTCTTTCTAAGTTCCAGATTCCCCGCACAAGACAGTACACAAAATATTATCAGTGCAGCCGCGACCCAAAATAAGCGATTCATTTTCATCTCATTACCCCTTTATATATGCTTCTTTCGGCTTGACGCTTTTTAAACCTCTTTCAGATCCAGCGCTTCTGCAATCTCTTCGGATACCCGCTTGACAAACCGTTCAAATTCAACGCCCTGCAAAGGTTTTCCGGGAGCCGGAACCTTTTCAAGGTCCTCCGGGTGAACGAAAACAGGCGCATTAATAAGGCCCGGGTCGGGTGTAATTTCAAATTCTTTTGGAAATCTATTTTCAAAATACATGTCCTGGAAACCGGAAAATTTAAGTGCATGAGCCGTTGAGTCAATTACGGCGACATCATTCCCTTCAATGATACCGTCCTTCTTTGCCGTTACAAGTCCGGCGAGCGACTCACCGCCGTGAGTACAGGCGATATGGCCATTCCGGTTTGCCAATAATTCCCAGTCCATTATGGCCTGCTCGGCAACCTCAACAAAGAAAACGTTTTTTCTGCCGGACATATTATTATAACGCTCCACCAGATGAATCACCCTCGGCATTGAAACAGGGTTGCCGATCATCGCCGCCTGGGCCACGCTCGGCTTGACAATAACCGGAACAAATTTCCGTTTTTCAGCATCCGGTTCAAGATAATAACGATAAACGGGATTGGCGTGTTCTGACTGAACGCCCACAATTTTTGGAAGGGTTTGGATTATACCGGTTTCATAAAACTTCAGGAATCCATTGACAACTGCGGTAATATTCCCGGCATTCCCGATGGGCACAATGACAACCTTATCCTCCATGTCATATTCAAACGCCTGTGCGATCTCGTAAGAATACGACTCCTGGCCCAAAATCCGCCAGGCATTTTTAGAGTTTAAAAGTGCAACATTGTACTTTTCTGACAAGGCTTCCACGATCTTCATACAGTCGTCAAAAACACCGGGGATCTCAAACACTGCTGCCCCGCTTCCTAAGGGCTGTGAAAGCTGCTGGGGCGTTACCTTCTTGTGTGGAAGCAGCACCGCAGACTTGACATGAGGTTGGAGATAGGCTGCGTATAAGGCGGCGGCGGCGGATGTATCTCCAGTAGAAGCGCAAATGGCCAGGACATCTGAAACAACCCCTTCCTGGATCAAGAAGTGGATATAACTCAGGGCACTTGCCATGCCCCGGTCCTTGAAGGAAGCGCTTGGATTCTGCCCGTCATTTTTAAAGTAGAATTTCCCTCCGGTTTTTTCCTGTAGAAAAGTATTTGCTTCAACAAGAGGGGTATGGCCTTCGCCCAGATAAATAACGGCGTTGAGCGGCATAACCGGGCCGATAAATTCGTGATAAAGATAGATGCCCTTTAACGCTGGAATCGTGAGCATCTTTCGATAATCGAAAATCCGACGCCACGTCTCTCCCGGGATCTGCTTTAGCCGGTCGAAATTGAGATCATAAATAAGAAGTACCTGCCCGCAGTCCGGGCACGTATACAGCAGTTTTTCAATGCCGTATTCCCGGTTGCAGCGCAAGCATCGATATATCAGCGTGCCCTGATGCTTTGGTATGATAAAAGGCCTGATCTCTTCTGGAAAATCTTCAAGTTTCACGGTGTAATACTTTCCATCCCTCCCATATAAGACCTCAGCGCCTTGGGCAGGATTACCGACCCGTCAACCTGCTGGCAATTTTCGAGTATGGCGGCGACTGTACGCCCGACAGCAAGCCCGGATCCGTTCAGCGTATGAACGAGCTCTGTCCCCTTCTTTCCTTTTCTCCTGAATCTAATATTTCCCCGCCTGGCCTGGAAGCTTTCAAAATTACTGCACGAGGAGATCTCTCTGTAAACACCTTGCGCGGGCATCCATATCTCAATGTCATACGTTTTTGAGGCTGAAAAACCCAGATCTCCTGTACAAAGGCTCACGACCTGATACGGAAGTTCAAGGCGTTTTAATATTGTTTCAGCATCGTTTAGCAACATTTCAAGTTCGTCGTAAGAAGTTTCCGGTTTTGTGAATTTGACCAGTTCTACCTTGTTGAACTGATGCTGACGGATCAACCCTCTTGTGTCCTTGCCATAGGACCCTGCTTCCGAACGAAAGCATGGCGTATAGGCGGTGTAAAGAATCGGGAGTTCATCTTCATCCAGAATTTCATCCCGGTGTATATTGGTAACCGGAACTTCTGCAGTCGGTATCAAAAAATAATCCCAACCTTCCAGTTTGAACAGATCCTCTTCGAACTTCGGAAGCTGGCCGGTATGGGTCATGCTGCTGCGGTTCACAATAAAAGGCGGCAGTACCTCTTTATAACCGTGCTCTGTGGTATGAATATCAATCATAAAATTGATGAGCGCCCTTTCTAACCTTGCTCCGGCTCCAAAATAGAGCGGAAAGCGCGCGCCGGTTATACTGGAAGCTCTGTCGAAATCAAGTATCTTGAGATTCTTGCCGGTATCCCAGTGGGGCTGGGGTTCAAAATCAAATGCCGGCGGCTCTCCAAACTGCTTAACAACGGGGTTGTCGGATTCATCCTTTCCCACGGTAACCGACTCATGGGGCAGGTTGGGTAATCCCAAAAGAATTTTGTTTATTATTTCGTCATTTTCGGCCAGTGCTTTCTCCAGAACTTTAATCTTTGATGAAACTTCACGCATCTCTAACACAATGCTGTCCGTATTCTCACCCTTTTTTTTCATTTCTGCAATTTGTTCAGAAACGACATTACGCCGATGTCTGAGGTTTTCAATCTCAAGAAGAATTTCTCTCCGTTTGGCATCGCAAGCTTTGAAAGCGTCGAAGTCAGCTGTTTCACCCCGATTCGAAAGTGCTTTTTGTACTTCAGGTAGGTTCTGCCTCACAAATTTGATTTCTAACATAACAATTCCAATTTTCTTTGGAAGCTTGGTTAAATTCGCCTCTTTTCTCCCTGCTTGTAAAAAAAATCAAGTGCCGTTTCTCAACAAACCCGGATTTCCAACGTCGATATTACACTGGCCTCTCTTTAAAAAATGTTCGTCAGGAGTATCACGAGAAGTCCATATAGTCAATAATTATTATAAGTTGACAATTTTCAACAATTTTTGTATACTATCAAATCTATGAAAAAGATTCACCCGGGAGAATACTTATGGAGGAAGTTAGAGAAACAAAAGATGACATACGTAACAACGTAGCAAAAGCACTGGCCGCACTGTCGAACAGTGAGGTTGATGAAAAGATCGAAAGAATAGAAAACCGACTCTTCGAATTCGCCAATTTTCTGGAATCAAATATTGTTTTGCTTTATATAAACAGTACCAGCGAAGTGAACAGCACGGAAATAATAAAGAGATGTTTTGGGCTCAATAAGATTATTGTTCTTCCTGCCTTTGACACAGAAAAGTTTGAAATGACATTAATGAAAGTCGACAACTTTGATACCGACTTAACCCTTGGCCCCAGAGGCATCTTGGAGCCGGACCGGAACAGGTGCAATGTCGTACCGATTGAATGTATCGATATAGCGATAGTACCGGGAGTTGCTTTCGATGAGAAGGGAGGAAGAATTGGATCTGGCGATGGATATTATGACAGGCTTATTCCAAAACTGTCAGTCACAACAAGAAAGGCCGCCCTTACCTTTGAATGCCAGATAGTTCCGCAATTGCAAATGGAATCCCATGACAGGCATGTCGATATTATTATTACCGAAAAACGGATCATCTACAAAATATAATACGTACCCCTCTTCTTGCGAATTCAATATCTTTTCCAATTCCTGAAGATTTTCTTCCTCTTCAACAGCAATAACCGTATCATATATGGAAAGGAGCTTAATGAGTTTCAACCTCTAATTTCTTGACGCAATCCATCTGATTTGGTAGAAAAATCAAGATCAAAGAAAGAAAATGCAGCTACGGGATCATAAAAGAAATATTGAACCAATCAAGTTTCAATATAAACTTCGAGGTTTTTGACTTTGGATGATAATGCCTTAAAATATCAGCGCCAGAGAGAAGATATGGTCAGGAAGCAAATTCAAGCACGGGGGGTGACAGACCCGAAAGTCCTTGCAGCCATGCGTAAGGTGCCGAGGCACCTTTTCGTGAGTGAGGCCTTAAGGGATCAGGCCTATGGTGATTTCCCCCTCCCCATCGGTGAGCAGCAAACCATATCACAACCGTATATTGTTGCCGAGATGACCCAGGCATTGCAGCCGAATGAAAACGACAGGGTACTTGAAATCGGAACAGGTTCAGGATATCAGGCCGCAATTCTCGCAGAGATTGTCTTCCGTGTCTACACCGTCGAGAGAATACATCCACTCCTGGTTAAGGCGAGAAAACTTTTTGACGGGCTTCATTATCACAATATCGTAACCCGATATTCTGACGGCACTTCAGGATGGGAAGCGGAAAGCCCTTTTGATGCCATCATTGTTACCGCCGGCGCCCCGAAAATTCCTCAACTACTGGTAAGTCAGCTTGCCGTGGGAGGACGTCTGGTCATCCCCGTCGGGAATCAGTTTTCCCAGGAACTAATCAAGCTGTACAAAAACTCAAATGGTATACACAAAACAAATTTGGGTGGATGCCGATTTGTCAAACTTGTCGGCGAACATGGATGGGGAGCGTCATAAATGCTTAGACGCCTTTACGACTGGGTGCTACACTGGGCCGAAACACCCTATGGCGTCTGGGCATTATTTCTGCTTGCTTTTTGTGAATCTTCATTTTTTCCAATTCCTCCCGATATTCTACTTATCGCACTTGCTGTTTCAATTCCCAAAAAGTCATTAAGATATGCATTGATATGTTCGGCAGGTTCAGTACTGGGCGGATGCTTCGGTTATCTGATCGGGTGGCAATTCATGTCCAGCATCGGGGAACAAATTATCAACTTTTATGGACTCACCGACAAGTTTGAATATATTCAAACGCTTTATACCAGCTATGATGCATGGGCTATCGGTATCGCCGGATTTACGCCTATACCCTACAAAGTTTTTACGATTTCCGCCGGTGCGTTCAATATCAATTTTTCGGTATTTATCATTGCATCCATCATCTCCAGATCTGCACGGTTTTTTTTGGTGGGAGGGTTAATATACCTTTTCGGTCCCAGTATTCGAACCTTTATTGATCAATATTTCAACATCTTAGCCTCTGCTTTTGTCATTCTACTTATCGCAGGGTTCGCTATTATCAAGTATTTGCTGTAACCATCCTGAGAAGGCAGGAGAGAAAAAAGGTAAGTTTTTTAAGTATCACCTCCAAAAAAGTTGGAGTGATCCTAAGGATTCGAGTGAAATGCCAAGAAAACTTAGGATTCAAGCCCTCGAACCCTTTTCTCCAACTAAATTGGAGAAGAACCTTCGATATTAGGGTTAATTGTTTATAAAAGGAAACCAAGGAAAGGCCCGGATTCCTGGAAGATGCGAGACCTTTGAAAAATGTTCAATTTTGCCTGCCCAGTTAAATCCGTATTTAACATTTAACCGGGGTTCAAGGCCAAGGAAGGCGAAAATTTTAAACATATGAATACATTGAGTATTTTGAGGATTAAAATTTGAGCCTGACCCCAGTGAAATAGGCTTTGCATTGCACGGGGCAGGCACAGAAATTGGGCAAAAGGGGGCGTTTTTCAACGGTCTCGATGCCTTGAGAACTGTTATATCTTTGTTTCTCAGCTCTTGTCGATCAGGTAATGGGAAATCAATCGTATCCGAATTTTTCTTTTAGCTTCTGGTTTACGATCGGCGGCACCATGCCGTCGATGTCACCGCCAAAACTCGCCGCTTCCTTTATGATGGATGAACTGGTAAAAATCCATCGAAGTCCGGTCATAAGGAAGACGGTCTGAACATCCCTGTTCAGCCGCCGGTTCATCAACGCCAGCTGAAATTCATACTCAAAATCAGACACGGCGCGCATTCCGCGTAGTATTGCGTGAGAATTACGCCTGGCCGCGTATTCGACAAGAAGCCCGTCAAAAGTGTCGACCTCAATATGCGGAAAATCTTTAAAACTTACTTCCAGCATCTCCACCCGGTCTTCAACTGTAAAGAGCGTTTCCTTTATGGGATTGTTCAAAATAGCTACGATGATCTTGTCAAAAAGCGTAAGTCCTCTTTTGGCAATATCAACGTGGCCGTTTGTAACAGGGTCAAAGGTTCCGGGATATACAGCAGTTCTCTCCATGGATTATCCGTCCTTTTCTCGAATGCTTGACTTAGAAAAATGAATCTCCCTTCAGCAAGCTGCAGGGTATCAAAATATATTAAATTCTTACGCTGAAACGGTATAACAATCAGAGTTTAAGAGCGAGTAGCTATACCACATAATTTAAAAATGAAACAAGCGCTTTCCCGTATCTTCTCTGATCGACTACTGTCAACTCTAAAATGTCCTCCGGTATCGCCTCGAGAGGTGAATGCTCAACAATGATTAACGCATCTTCTTCCAAGGCGCCGCTGCGCTGAAGATTTAGAAGAGCCGGCCTTATGGCCTTTCCATTGTAAGGTGGATCCATGAATACAAGATCAAATGTCGGACTGGTCGATTTTATGCAGTTTAAATTCTTTTTGATATCCCACTTAATGGTCCTTGCCTTGTCATTAAAATTACAGGACCTGATGTTTCGTTCAATTAGAGAGAGTGCCCCTTTATCATTCTCTATGAATACTGCGGAATCAGCCCCGCGGCTTAAAGCCTCGAGGCCTAAAGCACCGGTCCCTGCAAACAGATCCAGCACAACCGTATCCCGGACACGCAAGCCAAGTATATTAAATATGGACTCACGCAGCCGATCCGCGGTGGGTCTTATTTTTGCTCCGCGAATCGAATGCAGCTTTTTCCCTCTTAAATCACCACCGATGATTCTCAAACCTACACCCTGATACACCCACCTAAACTGAGCGTTTCAAATTTTAAAAGGGAATCAAATATCTTTTATATTTAATGAATTATACTTATTTATATTTTTAAAGTTTGAATCCCTTCGGGATTGCCGATCTTACCGCACCTACTGTCTCATATGCCATCCCGCATAGTTGACTATAGCGGAACGACATCTTCCTTGTATCTGCCTGCCCTGTGAAATGCAGCGCCTATTTCTCTGGGGCGGCAACCTCAACAATCGCTCAATTTAGGACCCAGTGTGTTGACCAAAACCGATAAACTTATTAAAAATCATTTTGCGAACGACATTAAAGCAATTTTGGAGAATGACTCGAGCTATAACGCTTTGAGCTTTTTAGAAAGATAACTCCGCTTAACGCCAATGTCTTCAGCTGTTTTGGTTATGTTGTTGTTCTTTTCCAGCAGCTTTCTTTTGATAAATTCTCGTTCAAAAGCCTTGTTAGCATCCTTTAAATTTTCGATCTTAAAAAGCTGCGCATCGGTCAGCCCAATCTTTTCTTCCGCGTTCGGCACATAGGGAGCGGGCATATCCGCGACATCGATAATCTCCTTTTCCACCATGATGGACAATCGTTCCATCAAATTTTTCAGCTCACTTACATTTCCCGGCCAAGAATAGTTGCATAACAGATCGAGCGCTTCCCGAGTGATACTTTTTTTCTTGTTTCGATTCTTCTTTGCACATTCATCAAGAAAAAATTCAACCAGGGAAGGAATGTCTGCCGATCGATCTCTTAACACATGGACTTCCAAGGGAATTACATTCAACAGGTAGAAAAGATCCTCTCTGAAGTTGCCTTTTTCGATCTCTTTTTCAAGGTTTTTGCTGCTGGCTGCGATTATCCTTACATTAATATCCAATGTTCTGTTCCCTCCGATTCGTTGGAATTTCTTTTCCTGAAGCACCCGGAGAATTGCAGCCTGCGCTTTTAAACCCATATCACCGATTTCATCGAGGAAAAGGGTTCCCTTGTCGGCCAGTTCGAATTTGCCCCTCTTTTTAGTAGGGACACCGTCAAAGGCGCCTTTTTCGTGACCGAAAAGATCGCTTTCGATGAGCCCTTCGGGGATCGCAGTGCAATTTATATCAATAAGCGGATGATCTGCCCTTGGGCTAAGCTGATGAATGGTGCGGGCCACAAGCTCTTTGCCCGTTCCATTCTCTCCCGTTATCAACACCCATGAATCCGTCGGTGCGGCGATGGCGATTTGGTTTTTGAGTTCTGTAATGGAAGGGCTGTTTCCGGTCAGAGAGTGTTTTTCTATGGTCTTTTTCCGCAAATAGCGGTTTTCTTCTTCAAGCCGTCTATAATTCAGTGCATTGCTGATTGCCACAATTATTTTATCAATGGACAGCGGTTTTTCGATGAAATCAAAAGCACCGAGCTTTGTGGCTTTTACAGCGGTTTCTATTGTCCCATGGCCGGTTATCATTATCACCTGGATAAAAGGATTATCCTTTTTGATCTCTTTTAGGGTCTCAATACCGTCAATTCCGGGCATCCAAATATCCAGCAGAATAAGATCCGGTGAATCGGCATCTATGATCTTCAAAGCCTCATATCCGTTGGAGGCGGTTAAGACATCGAATCCCTCATCAGAAAGGATGCCGTCCAAAGTTTGAATTATTGAAGGTTCATCATCGACAATTAAAATAGATGGAAACATAATGTCTTTTCCCCTGTCCTAATCCTCATTTTCATAAAGAATTTATTGGGTTCATGCAAACAATAACAGACCGCTTGAGAATCATGAGAAATGCGAGTTTAAAATCTAAGTCCATCGATTCGTAAATTCGATTACGAATTAACTCACTCAGGACTAAGTGCTGATTGAGCAACACCATTGAATTGATCGTGCAAAATACGTTACAGTAATTGCGAATCGAAGCACTAAGCGGGCAGCTCAATAACAAATTTAGCGCCCCTCGGCGGGTTATCCTGAACGCGTATCGTGCCTTTATGATCCATAATAATCGTACTGACGATAGTAAGCCCTAACCCTGTGCCGGATTTTTTTGTCGAAAAATCAGGTTCAAAAAGTCGTGTTTTGTCTTCATCGGAGATGCCAGCGCCATCATCTGCGACATCTATTTGAACCTTCTTTGACGCCGGATCATTCGTCAACGTTATAAAAATATTACCCTGCTCTTTTATCGCCCCGATGGCGTTGTCAACAAGGTTAATCATGGCCTGCTTTATCTGCTGACGATCTAAATTTAAGGTTGGGATATGGTTGCTAACATTGATTTCAAAGTTGACGCCCAGATGCCCCTCTTTGTATAGTGCAACGGTCTCTTCAATAATAGGCACTAACTCGCAGGGTTTCGGGTTTGCTGTCGGGAATTTGGCGAAGGCTGAAAACTCGTTAACAAGATTTCGAATCAAATCCACATGGTCAACTACCGTCCGGGTACATTCGTCAAAAACCGGTTCGTTAAGCCGCCCGGAATACCTTCGTTGAAGGCGCTGGGCTGAAAGCTTTATCGGGGTTAGAGGGTTCTTGACTTCATGGGCGATTCTTCGTGCAACTTCACGCCATGCCGCCATGCGCTGGGCCTTTTCCAGTTCGGTCAGATCATCACAAACAACAACAATGCCCATGTGGCTTCCGACGTCATCTTTAAGCGAGTTCACACTAATCAGAAAGCTGCGAGGCCTTCCTTCGATGGTTACTTGAAGGGGCAACTCGATTGCATCCTTCCTTGAACTGGTAAGGCTTTCCATTATTTCTTCCGCAAAATCCAAGTGATGTCCATCCAGCACGTCTTTATAGCTTTGGTTCAGAATATCTTCACCTTTGAGACTCAGCATCTTTTCAGCCGACGTGTTAATCGTGGATATAATTCCATTGGCGTCCAGCGTTATTACGCCCGTGGAGACATTTTTCAATACCGCCTCCATATACTTCCGTCTTTCTTCAATTTCGACATTCTGTTCACGAAGCTTTCGAGCGGAAAGCTCCAGTTGTTCCCTGCCGATTCGAAGATCTCGGGTCATCCGATTGAATGAATTAACAAGGCTTCCAATTTCATCATCTGCCGCAAGACCGATGGAAAAGCTTAAATCTCCTTCGGCGACCCTTCGGGTCCCTTCGGCAAGTTCCATGATGGGTATGGTAATCGTCTTTGCCATATAAAAGCCGAACCAAACCGCACAAAATACGACAAGCAGCGCCACTATCGAAAGGGTTATGTAATACGTGATCTGAATCGGCTTCTTAAATAACTTGATCTGCTGATATTCTTCAAATCCTCTGGATATCGATCTCATATGTTCAGAAAGATCCGGTGGAATCAAATTGGTCAGTACAACAAAAGCTTCGGCACCCACAGGCTCAATCCCAAAAGGGACGGTTCCGATGGTCCTGATAAGCTCTCCACTAGAAACAGCCTCGGTGACTGTCCTGACCCCTTTCAGCTCGATGTCTCTCTGGAGATTATCTGCGGATACAACCTTGAGTGGTTCATTTTCCATCTCCGGAGCCACGGCAAATGTGAGTCGATTTGAACTTGGAGCATAGACTTCAATTGCATGGAGATTAAATTCACGCTGGACAATCTGGATGTAACGGGAGAGGTTTTTTTTCTTTTTGGGGTCTAAAAGTTCCTTCATTTCAATTTGGTATGAAATCCGTTTCAGGAAAAACCGATTGTTCTCCTCTGCACGGCTATACAGACGCCTTCCAACAGATATTGAGTTCTCAAGAGCCTGTTCCACTGGAACATTAAACCAGAACTCGATACTGGTTGTAATAAAGTTGATGGAAAAGAAAAAAAGCACAGTGGTTGGCAATAACGTCAGCGCAATAAACGCAATGACCAGCCGTGTCCGGAGCTTAGCTCCCATGACCTTTCGCTTTCTATCATAGAGAAGCTTCACCAGGTTTCTGAGAACAAGGAATATCAGTAGAATAAGCAGCAACAAATTGACATTTATCAATATGAACATCAGGATTGTATTGGAGATGGGAATATCCACTCCAAAATGGATTATCCTGTTCTCAGCAAATGTCAGAAGCGCCACTACGGCAATGATAACAACAATAAGGATTCGTTCACGTTTACGTCTTTTAAGCTCTTCTTCTGAAAGATAATGTGCTGACGCTTTTTCTCTGTTATTTTTCATAATAACCGGAGGGCCGGAAACAGTTCTTCACTAAAAATCATTAATTCATCACCTGAATTTTGCACGAGTCGGAGGTTTACATATGCAAGATTCAGGTATCAAATGACGGATGTGAAGTTTCGTATTTTCTAAAACATCCGGTATGATTTTCTAGTAGATAAAATCTACGGTATACCAGTCGGTCTCAAAATCCCAAAGAGACACAAAAACAAGAACATAATGCAGATAAAGAGGAAGGGTTACTTTGCTGAGTTCGGCCTTAGCCCTTAATTGATATCGCCCGCCTTTCTCCAGCATGCTCAGCGGAACAATCTTTAAACTATCGACCTCCGCCATCTGTTTCTGGGCCTCTTCGAAAGATTGGGTAACCACAGGTTCGCTATTTACCCAGGATCGCTTTACAACAAATTCCTTCTTCAGGTTATCGTACTTGACCGTATTGGTGATCTTTATGTCGGCTATCTCTTTATCCTTCCACCAGTTGCGTGTTTTGTACAGGGCAACATAGAATGAGAAAGTGGTCGGGACACCGCTCAAGACGGCCTTTTTCAATTTGTCTCTAAAGGCACCTTCAACGTTCAGGTATACAAGAAGATCGTCCCGTGTGTTTGTGACAATAATATCCGCCATCCTTGCATCCTGCGCAAAAGCAGAACTCTCTAGGATAAAGCATATGATAAAGAGTATGATATAAGCTTTACGATGAATTCGCGATGCCATGTCTGTATATCTTTATTAATTCCAGTCGATCATCAGTGCTTTTGGCGAATAGATGGTTCTTTAAAAAATATCGGCACCAAAACCGCATGCCCTATACATTATCCAAAGCATGTGCTTCGATCCATTTTTCGATAAATTGCACAATGCCAACGGGGAAAGGCATTTATTGGATCGGCGATTTATGAATGAAAACTAATTATTAGCGAAAACTATCTTAAATGGCAAGGGATTTTGATGAATAGTGGGGCAAATCGGATTTGTCTTGGATTGTTCGGGTTTCCCATGACTCTTTTTGATCAAAAAATTTTTCAAGAAAGGCATGGTTGAAGGCATGGCCGGATTTGTCTAACACCACATGGCCTAAAATCGGCAGGCCGAGGAGAGAGAAATCACCGATACAGTCAATGATCTTGTGGCGGACGAATTCGTCTTGGTATCTCAATCCGTCTTTATTTACAATGTCGTGTTGATCGATGACCACAGCATTGTCCAGAGAACCACCGCGGGCCAAACCGTATCGTTTCATATATTCCAGTTCATGTAGAAAACCATACGTTCTGGCCCTGCTTATCTCATTTACAAAAATTTGCTCCGTCACCTCCAGGATGTAGGATTGTCTTCTGATCAGGGGGTGATCATACTCTATAGCATACGTTATCCTATAGGTTGCAGAAGGGTATACGCCAACGAATTTTCCATCCTGCTTGAGCTCAATGGGTTCTTGAACCACAAAAAAAATCCTCGGATCTGACTGCTCTTTTATGCCAGCCCCCTTTATTAATTGAGCAAAAGGGCCTGCGCTGCCATCCATTACCGGGACTTCGTACGCGTCAAGCTCGACCAGAGCGTTATCGATAGAAAGTCCGGCAAAACTGGCCATGAGGTGTTCAATGGTTGAAACAATATATCCATCATGGCCGATGACCGTTGCAAGACTTGTATCGACAACCGAATTGAAGTGTGCGGATATACTTGGACTGTCCGGTAAATCCGTCCTTACGAATTTGATGCCATGATTCACGGGCGCAGGTTTAATGGTCAAATTGACCTTTTCCCCTGAGTGGACACCTACACCTGAACAACTGGCCGGTTTTACAATCGTTCTCTGTTTAAAATGCATGTTTCTGTGATGGTAGCTTTCGAATTTATTGATGTTGGATTATTTATCACAATGAGAATTAATAAAACGTGTATCATATTTCTTTAAAAAAACAAATCACAAATCACCTTTTATAACCTATTGGTTTTCTTTCAATAACGCCATTTTCGTATGATAAAATAAATAACTTGCTGTGAACTATTGATAAAATAGGCCATGGGAAATTGAGTATGTAATCCGTATAACTTTAAAAAGGATTGTCCTATTTGCAGCTATCTGTTATGACTTGGGATATTTGAGTTTCGCGTAAAGCGTCGTTAATGAAGCTCCCCGTCGCAAGCGGCGGGGTATTAAAATTGATCTCTCTTTATTTTTTTAAGTAAGATTTCGACATCACGCTGGAAGAATTTTGGCCATTTTGACAAAAGTGCTTAGTGAAGCGGAGCGTAAATCCGCCGGAGGCGGATGAAAATGGGAACTGTCTGAGTCCCGCATAGCGGGACGAGTTTTCCAATTTTAGCGAAGCAAACTTAGCACTTTCCAAAATGGACAAACCAGCGAGCACGGGATGTTGAAATCGGTACTGATGTCAAATCGATCTGATCGCCTTTTATCCCGCCGCAAGCGGACGGGGTATTAATAATCATAATAAACGATGAGCCGCCTTGAGGGGGAGATTTGCTTGCCAAAGTACTCAGCAGCGCTGTTATTGGAATTGATGCGTATATCGTGGAAGTTGAAGTAGACATCACAAAGGGGCTTCCCACATTTACCACTGTGGGACTTCCTGAAACATCCGTTAAGGAGAGCAAGGAACGGGTTAAGTCGGCCATTAACAATTCAGGATATACCTTTCCGGCCGACAGAATTACCGTGAATTTGGCCCCGGCAGACATTAAAAAGGAGGGAACCGGCTTTGATCTGCCCATGGCTTTAGGAATATTGGCCGCGACCCGAATCATCCCTCAGGATGTTATTTCTAAATATCTTATCCTCGGAGAACTCTCTTTGGACGGTCGTATCAAACCCGTTAGGGGTTCGCTTCCCATGGCCATCGCTGCAAAAAATGCGGCTTATTCAGGCATCCTGGTACCATTTGAAAATCGTCAGGAGGCATCGGTGGTAAAGGGAATTCCGGTGTTTCCGGTAAAAAACCTCTCTCAGGTGGTGGACTTCCTCGGTGGGTTTGCTCATATAAAACCAGAAGTGATCGATATTCTCGCCATATTTCAAAAGGGCAAACGATTTGAGGTTGACTTTTCCGAGGTCATGGGCCAGGAGCATGTAAAGCGGGCATTGGAAGTTGCGGCCGCAGGCGGCCATAACCTTATCATGATCGGCCCGCCCGGTTCCGGAAAGACCATGCTGGCCAAACGCCTCCCGACCATACTCCCACCCTTAACATTTGAGGAAGCCATTGAAACCACAAAAATATTCAGTGTCGTCGGCATGCTTGGAAAAGGTCAGGCACTTATTACAAAAAGACCCTTCAGGTCTCCACATCATACCATATCCGACGCCGGTTTAATCGGCGGCGGTCATATTCCCAGGCCAGGTGAAGTCAGCATGGCGCATAACGGCGTCCTTTTTCTGGATGAGCTCCCTGAATTTAAAAAGCATGTGTTGGAAGTGCTGCGCCAACCGCTCGAAGATCTCAAGGTGACTATTTCCAGGGCCGCTTCCACCATCACATATCCTTCAAGCTTTATGCTGGTTTCGGCAATGAACCCCTGCCCTTGCGGGTATTTCTCCGACCCCAAGCACGAGTGCCGGTGCACATTCCAGCAGATCCACCGGTACCGGTCAAAGATTTCCGGACCACTGATGGACCGGATCGACATTCATGTTGAAGTGCCGGCGGTGCCCTACAAACACCTGAAAGGGGAATTCAGCGCGGAGTCGTCGGAGCGTATCAGCGCTCGTGTTGCAGCGGCCCGCGCCGTTCAGTCGGACCGCCTTTCCAGAACCAAAGTCTACTGTAATGCCCAGATGAGCAGCCGCCACATCAAAAAACACTGCACCATCGACGATGCTTCCTGCAACCTCCTTGAAGCCGCCATCGACAAGCTCGGTCTTTCCGCCCGGGCCCACAACCGTATCCTGAAAATTGCCCGCACCATTGCCGATCTGGAAGGCGCAGCCAACATACAATCCGCCCATGTCGCCGAAGCGATACAGTATCGCACTCTAGATCGGGGAAAACGCTTTATTTAACCAATTGACAATCTCTATTTATCCTATATTCCAATTGAGGCAAAGTCCCTGCGTTCGAAGCAATGCGTATGTCTTGGCAGCTGATTTCAGCCCAACAGTCTCAACAATTGTGCTTTTAACGATACTTCAGGGGGATGATTTATCGGCGGTAATCCCCTGCATATCCAGTTCGCCTTTATATTTAAATGGAATGCTGCGGGGCATCATAGAGCCGCCGGCAAGCCTGAGCTTTCCGGTGAGTTTATAATCCAGCTTTGCTTTTGTCTGCTTTGACTGCGCCCTTCTTGCCATGTCCAGAAGTGATGACACCATCTCCAGCATGGAAGAATACACCTCCATCCGGATCAGTTCCGTGCCGAATGCAGGAACCGTGGTCTCTGTTGGCGAGACGCCTTTTGCCATCTTCCTTCCGTTCACCTCCAGTTCGCAGTCAATCGCTTTGATTTCCAGAGGAATGTCATTGGTGTTAAATATCCGAAGGTCCAGTTCAAAAGCTGTTTCAAAAGCCTTTACCTCCTGCACGGCGATATGGGCCAATGAGACCTCCGGAGATTCCAGCCGTTTGCCTAATCCGGCACATCCCTGCAACATCACCAGAGCGATTCCTGCGACAACCGGAATCGACAGACTTTGTATCAATCGAAGTCGTTTCATTGTCACTCTCCAATTCATTAAAAAGTGTAATGGAAACAATAAATATTAGAAAAAAAGGCGGATAGTTTCCAAAAAAATTGAAAGCTTAAATGAGCGCATTAACATTGAGAGAATCTTTTAAGCCCTCTCAACATGTTAAATATAAACCGAATCACAAGTTGTCAACCAATGGGTGATTTCTTGTATTTTTTCTGACAGCGTCAAAAAATCCCATGCAAGCGGGCAGGGTATTAACAAATCATAATATATACTATGGTGATGGATCGTTCCGACAGCTTCGAAGCAAGCTTGACACCCGGGCATCATTTCGCTATATTCCCTTGCACATACACAAAAATGGATCGTGATAGAATCTATTGTTAATAATTTGATTTGCTGCTCTTCTTAGCCGATTGTTAAATATCCTTTTATTTTTTTCCGTAAAAACACGGGGCTCGAGCCAAAGAATTTCATAAACCTGCACGTGAAAATTTTGAAATAATCTCACCGAAAATAGCCCATGCAAGTAAACTATCAATGAAAGGTTGAAACCATGTATCAAACCGCAACTGAAGAAACCTACCAGGATGGAGAGATTATCGTCGAAGAGGGGAGTTCCGGCGATTGGATTTATGTGATCGAAGAAGGCGCTGTGGAAATTTCCAAAATGATAGAAGGCCAGAAAAAGATTATCGGTGTTTTGAAAAAAGGAGAAGTCTTCGGGGAACTCGGTTTTATCACAAAGGAGAAACGGGCGGCAACAGCATGCGCTATTGGTGAAACCGTCGTTGGAATTATTGACCGCAATTATTTGGATCAGGAGTTCAACAAACTGTCGGCCGGTTTCAGAGCGATTTTGATGAGCCTGGTCTCGCGCCTCAAAAAGGCCACTGAAGACGCCAACCTTGTCCGCGAAGCCCCCCGGGGAACCAAAGTCATATCCCTTACCTACAAGCAGAAAAATGATCTGGTCAATGCCTTTTCCCAAGATAACACCGACAATGGGATGTTTATCAAAACCCTGAAACCTCTTGCTGACGGGGAGCGTTTCTTTCTTAAACTTCATCTGCCGGACGCCTCCGAGGCGCTGAAGATCGGATGCGAGGTCTCCTGGAGCCGTACGGAAACAGGCGACTCGGCCAAGCAACCACCGGGAATGGGTGTCAAATTCATCCAGATCACCGGAGAAGATGCTCAGCGACTAAAGGAAGCGTTATAAAAAGGCGAATCCTGATCACAAATTGAAATGGCTATAGAAATGGCAGTATGGCTCCACCGAAATTATCAAACCAATAATGATTTTAAAAGGACTTGAAAATGCCGCTACGTGAAATGATTGACGAAATACCAATGTTTGAAAGGTTCTCTGAAGAAGAGAAAACAATGCTTGCCGGAATGGATCATTCGCTTCTTGAATTCACCAAAGATGACATGATCATAAAGGAGGGAGACGATTCCACATCTCTCTATATGCTGATAAAGGGTACAAGCCTCATTACCAAAACTACGGATGATGCAAACATCCGCCTGTCTAAACTCAACCCCGGAGAAATATTTGGAGAGATGTCCGCTTTCTCAAAAAAGCCCCGGCAAAGCAATGTTGTGGCCAATGACGATGTTCTGGTTTTGAAAATGGATGATGATTTTTTCCAAAAAGTCAATCCAGATATTAAAGACAAGATTAAGGACTATCTCATTGAATTGCTGATCGATCGTCTCGACAACATGAACGATGCAATAATGAGAATATCAAGATTGATGCGGGGTTAGTGGCCTTGAACAAAATTGAACCTTTTTCAAAGGTCTCTTCCTGAAAACAATGTTTTTGCATGGATTAATCACGGTCAATGGGTACCCGAAAGGTGCTCCTTTCTTGAACTGACAATCTGTTCGAGCCTCACCGAAAAATAGATAACCGAAAAGATAAATGCCGGCCCGTACAGCCACCAGGCAAACGGATTCGGAATCCCGCTTCGCATCACGCCGTCCGGAACCTGCATAATGTTCTTCCAGTCCCAGCAGAATGAAACGATAATCAGAATACCGCAGATGGACTCAACCATCCAATCATACCAGTAAAACCGGATTGGAAAAAACTTTTCGTCGTAATACATGATAAGAGACCCGGCTGCCACCAGCGTCAGGGCTATCAGCACCGGTGTTATCACCGGTCCTGTCCACGGAAGTGGAATACAAAACAGAAGATCCCAGGTCATAATACTTTCGGGCCAGCCGAGCATGACCCGGAGCCAGGCATAGTAGAATATGTCCCAGATCCCAAACGCGATCATAAAAAAGGAAAACTTCTGCAGCCGATTCCTTCCCGCAACCCATCCCACAGCCAGAAGCATGATTATCGTTGCAACCTCGCGCCCGAGCTCGATGCGAATGAGTTTATCAATAATGTAATTACCGTTCGCCCAGTTTACGATAATGGGAAACGAGAACGATCCTTCGTAGTAGATTTCCCTGAGGTAGACAACGATGGCGCTCTCAACCCATGCAAATGCAATCGCAAAGATCACAACCCAAATCCAGCGCCACAGCATCTCCCGGGAATTATTTTCGGATTTAGTATTTAGGCTGCTGTTATCTGTTTCCATCGTTGGTTTTTCTCAAAAAGAGTTGCTGTTTTTCACAGGATTCAAGGGGTCAGGGATTCGAGGGTTCAAGTGAAATAATAAATAAAGTGCACGATCTATTTGCGCAATGGATGATCCTATATTAAATCGGGCACTGTTTGAGTATATTAGGGATCGTTTGGAAAAACAGACGCATACCGAAAAATATCGTTAACGGAAAGTGCCTGTAGTTATGGCCAACCTTTGATTTTTCCTTTAGGCATCTGTTTTTTCTTACGAGCCCTTATATACGAGTTTGCGCGGTTTAATATAGGATTATTCATGGAGCGATTTAAGTGCAAAAACGCACAACTCCTTGAACCATTGATCCTCTTGACAAACGAATCGGGAGAGAATCCCGTTTTTCAATCTGAAACTTCCCCGGATGCAGGGCGAGATGAATCCAAATGAAATCACGAAGGGATTTTATTCTCCGATGATTTTTACCAGTGCTCTTTTTCTTCTCCCACCGTCGAATTCACCGTAAAATATCTGCTCCCAGGTGCCGAAGTCCAGTTTTCCGTCTGTTATTGCAACAACCACTTCACGTCCCATGACCTGTCTTTTCATATGCGCATCGGCATTGTCCTCACCTACATTGTGGCGATACTGGGATACCGGTTCATGGGGGGCCAGCTTCTCCAACCAGACCTCGTAATCATGGTGAAGTCCCGCCTCGTCATCATTGATAAAGACAGAGGCCGTGATATGCATCGCGTTGACCAGCACAAAGCCTTCTCTGACTCCGCTTTCTCTCAAACAAGTGTTCACCTGAGGGGTAATATTGATAAACGCGCGTCGTGTCGGCACCTCAAACCAGAGTTCTTTTCTGTAACTTTTCATGATGGTATGCTCCTTTCAGGCGCTGTAGATTAAAAGCCTTGATTTTTTATCTTTCAGATATTTTGATAATATTGTTTTTTAAAATAATTTTCAAATATAATCCTTAAATATATGAAGGGTGGGGTTTTTATAAAGCCTTATTAATCAACGGAATGGATGATCTTTTGTTAAAGCGTGTACTGTTTGAGTGGATTAGGGGATCGTTGGAAAGAACAGACGCATAATAATATATTTTTAATAGGAATCATCCCGTCATGATGCTAACCTATTATTTTTATATAAAGGCCTCTGTTCTTTCTTTACGAACCCTTATGCACGAGTTTGCACGTTTTAACAAAAGATCGTCCATGGAGCGTTTAACAGAGAAAACTCCCCAACCTCTTAAATATATAGCAGGTTAAACCTTGTCAAAAACCGGTACAATGATAAAAAAGATCGAATCCCTTCTGCCCGGTGCCTTGCGCGCTGACAGGCTTCATGCGCGCCGTGAACTCCAGCGAATCAAACGCTTTAAAACCGGGGCCTCATCGAATGAAACAATAGGAAAAAGACTGCTTGGCCTTGAAAAACGGCTTATATCCTCTTCAAATAATAGGGAAAGGCGCATTAAAAGCCTTCCGAAAATAGCCGATATCACAACCCTGCCCATCTTCAGCAAAAAGGACGAAATCATAAATCTCATTTCAAAGCACCCGGTGGTCATCATATCCGGCGAAACCGGCTCCGGAAAAACCACTCAGATACCCAAGTTCTGCCTGGCGGCCGGCCGCGGCATCAACGGCAAAATCGGTTGTACTCAGCCCCGCAGAATCGCCGCCACGACCGTCTCACACCGCATTGCCGAAGAACTCGGTGAGCAACTGGGCAAGTCCGTGGGATATAAAATCAGGTTTAGAGACAAAACCCGCCCGGATGAATTTATAAAAATCATGACCGACGGTATCCTTCTGGCTGAAACGCAGGGCGACCCTTATCTGAACGAATACGATACACTCATCATCGATGAAGCTCATGAAAGAAGCTTGAATATCGATTTTATTCTGGGATTTTTAAAAACGCTGCTCAAAAAGAGAACCGACTTAAAGGTTGTCATAACTTCCGCCACCATTGATACTGAAAAATTCTCTAAGGCCTTTGATCA
>JBHPCZ010000055.1:0-21333 GCA_042573625.1 Thermodesulfobacteriota bacterium | reverse complement strand
GGCAATTTGGCCAGGTGGGTCCCCATTGAAAAGTGTTGTGTTGGTGGTCACCCGGAAACCGCATGAGACCAGCTGTTGTATTGCGGATACGGTCTTTTCAAAAGCGCCATTGCGGCCGACCAGCTTGTCATGTCTGTTTTTCATTCCGTCTATGTGGATGTTAAAAGTCAAATACGGCGACGGGTCAAACTCGTTGATCCGCTTATCCACCAACAGTCCGTTGGTACAAAGATAGACAAACCGTTTTCTTGCCACCAGTTCGCGGACAATAACGTGGATATCGGGATGAAGCAGCGGCTCGCCGCCGGGAATTGAAACAACGGGCGCGCGACAGCTTTCAACAGCGGATATGCAATCCTCGACGCTCAACCGCTGGTTCAAAATATCATCCGGATATGCGATTTTACCGCAGCCTTTGCAACGCAAGTTGCATTGAAACAGCGGCTCCAGCATGAGTACCAGCGGAAACCGACGGCTCCCCGCAAACATTTTTCTGAGGATATATGCACCGATATGCGTTTTCTGAATTGCGGGAATACCCATTGATAATCTTCAGTGGTGGTGTAGTTTTTGAGTGGACGGCGTTTCGGGCTCTGTTTCACGCGGGATATAGCGGGGATGCAAAAAGAATCTGATGGCTTCTTCCAGAGAATCCAAGTGTACGCTGGTGTTTATGCATGGGCCGTGAGGGCGCATATTCAGGATGCCGTATACGGGCAATGGATAGGTATCCTGAATCCCGCTGGACAGGTCACGTTCACAGGCGACGGCCAGAATCAGTTTGGGGCGTCTTTGAACGACGATGCGGCGAGCAATGGAGCCTCCTGTGGCGATGGCCAGATACAGGCCGTATTTATCGCTTAAATTCAGCAATCCGGTAATGTGGCATTTGCCGCAGCGATTGCAGTTCTGGGTGTCATAGGTCAATCTCACGTCGCAGTCGCTTTGCTGCAAACAGTGGGGCATCAGCAGAATAATTTCATCCGGCGAATAGGTTTTTCCATTCGTTGCGACCAGTTCATTGTTGACTTTAATAAAAGACGACCGGACTTTGTCCTTGGACAGCCCAACCGCTCTGCCGAGAAGTGTCATCAGCGGTAAAAAGAGTCTGACGGTTACGCCCCTCATCGGTTTGAAAAACGGGAGAGACTTTTTGGACTGAATATTTAAGACCAGACCCACCGCCGCCCACATTACGACAAAAATGGCGGTCAGAACCAGACTTCCGAAAATCCATGGCGCTGCGGGGTGGATGATGGTGAGACCAAAATACGGGACAACCCACAACAGCACCAGGAATAAGCACACAAGACCGCTGGTTCCCATAACGAGGCCGACAAACAGACGTTTTTTTGCTGTGACCTGCGGGCCGGGCTTCAGATCATTGAGTGTGTCCAGCTCCATGATCGATACCGGTTTTTCGCTGCCGGGTTCATCGGACCTGTATTTTTCAACTGAAGCTTTTTGAAGACGCATGCAAATCGGTTCCATTTAATGTGTTATCAGGGTTAATGGTAATATACCATAGCTTTACCCCTGATGCAAATGGTCGAATCAAACTCTGAAATATACAAGATTGCCCTGGAAATAGGAAACGAGGAAAAATAAGGTTCTTTTCCAGATTAGTTGGAGAAGAGGGTTCGAGGATTCAAGGAGTCAAGGGGGCAAGGGTTCAAGCGTTTGTTCTCCAACGATTTAGCGCCTTGAGCATCCTTTCAACTTCGTCTGTATCATCCTTGAGAGCCTTAAAATATTCTTTATTTAAATAATTAAAATAACCTGAAAGCAAAAGCTGGGGCTCCAATTCGCAAATAGAACCATAGGCAATATATAATGGCCTCAAGTCATCTGCAGTTGTCTTCCTGCCATACTTTTCATTCTTTATAATTTCTTAGTTTTCACTCGAATCCTTGGACCCTCGGCTCCTTGAATCCTTAGGATCACTTCAGCTTTTTTGGAAGTGATTCAAAAATATATTGTTAAACCGGCCGTACGGAACTATAACCTGAATATTGCACATGAAAGCCTCCGACTCGCGCAAAATTCAGGTATAAACAGAAAAAGAAATAGATGCCTGTTACAGTGGTTATTAACAACGGTTTATGTGTTTCCAATGGTTTTTAAAATGACCAGACTTTTCATGCCTCTCCGTTTCATCATCTTCATGTGCATTGTTGTGTTCCCTTTATGTGCAAATGCCGGGTCATCAGAAGCAATAGATGTGGTAAAAAGATTCAATTCAACCCTTCTCGAATCCATGAAGCGTGCGAATGAGCTTGGTTTTTCAGGCAGATATAACCTGCTGGCGCCTGTGATAAAAGAGAGTTTTGCATTCTCTTTCATGGCCAAGAAATCGGTGGGGCGGTATTGGAAAACGCTTGAGGAAAGCCAACAAAAACAATTATTGGACACCTACACCCATTGGTCAATCGCAACATACGCCAGAAATTTCAATGCGTATCAGGGTGAAATATTCGAAGTGCTTCCAGAAACAGAATTGCACCGCGACACCGTTACGGTGGTCAGCCGACTGATTGCAACTGACAGGGAAAATGTCGATTTTCACTATAGGCTTCGAAAACCGGATAGCAAATGGGTTATTGTTGATATACAAATTTCCGGTGTCAGCCAACTGGCACTGACGCGGTCCCAATTTATAAGGGTCATCAAACACGAGGGTTTTGACGCGTTAATCCATAAACTGCAAGATAAGATCCGTGTGTTATCCCGCCCGGTGAAAGAGTAAACTTAACAGTTTTAAAACTGTATAATTTAACATTATTTTTAGGATCGAATGAATCAAGCTATATTATCAATTGATGTGTCGTCATTTAGGGTTAAATCGGCTTTGGTTTCCACACAGGGGGAAATTATCGCTCATTCATCTTTGCCGTATCATATTTTCGATGAAAATCACGATGGATTTGCAAAACGATTGGACCTCAGCGAAATCTGGTCAAAAATCATTTCATGTATGAAGGAGGTGTTAAACAATTCAACAATACGCCGGCACGATATTATCGCTGTTTCTTCCTGTACGCAGAGAATTGCTATCGTATTTATGGATGAAAACTTCGATCCGATATATGCCGGACCCAATATAGATGCCAGGGGAATTGATTCAGTATGGGAAATTGACGACGCGTATGAACATGAATCTGATCTATTTAAGATCACCGCCCACAGCCCTCATTTGCTTTTCGGCCTTGCACGGCTTCTTTGGTTAAAGCAGGAAAACCCGGAGAAATATAAAAAAATCAACAGAATATTAATGCTGGACGATTGGATTCAGTATAAGCTATCGGGAGAGATCGCATCGGATGTCGCCATCGCTTCGGAATCCCATTTTCTTGATATTTCACAGAGAAAATGGTCTGGGGAAATATTGGAAAAATTCAACTTAAACCGGGAGTGGTTTCCTCCCCTCATTGAGTCAGGATCGATAATAGCTAACGTATTACCTGAAATCGCTGAAAAACTGGGGGTACCCCCTCAAATTCCGGTCGTTAAATCAGGGGCTGATACTCAAACCGCTTTAATCGGAATGGGCTGCATTGAGGACGGACAGATCGGAATATCTTTGGGGACATCAGCGCCGGTTATGCTTGTAATGAAACAACCGAGAATCGACGCCAACCTGAATCTATGGACCTGCTGTCATTCCATTCCGGACAAATGGATTTTAGAAGCAAACACCGGGTTTACCGGGAAATTGTATGATTGGTATAAAAAAAATTTTCTTGCGAATTTGGCAAATGATGACGATGAATTGGTTGAATCTTATATTTCCTCGACAACTCCAGGTGCAAATTCAACATTTGCATTTCTAGGGCCGGAATTAATGAATTTTAACAAACAGATGAATATTAAGCCCAATTTTTTTGTTTTTCCATCCCAGAGCAGCATTTCAGACATTATTTCAGACCGAAAAACCTTTGCCCGGGCAGTTTTAGAAAATATCGGATACGGGATCTTGGAGAATTACACTGCGCTGAGAGAAATGCATCAGGGTATTAAATCGGTCTATTGTGCCGGGGGAATGAGTCATTCAAAGGGGTTTTTACAAATTTTGAGCAATATCCTTAACTGTGATCTTTACGTTCCGAAAATAAAGGATTCGACCCATGTGGGTCAGCTCATTCATTGCCTGGTGGGTTTAAACCATTACGCAAATCATAAAGATGCCGTTAAGAAGCTTGTCAAATATGAGAAGATATCCTCGAATACCGCAGTTTCAAAAACGTACCAAAATTTATTTGATCAGTGGAAGATCCATAAGGAGAAAATAGATCAATTATAAGATGTGGGTAAAGAGATGAGAAAAATCGCATCGTTTGAAGACGCCTTTAAAACAATTGTCAAAAGATATGAAAATAACGAAAAAGTTCGTAAACCCTTGAGAAAATTCAACCAACCGATCCTGATCACATGTTTGGACACGGATAGGAATTTTTTGATTTTGGTGAATAAAGATCAAGGAATTGAAATAAAAGATTACACGAGGGATGAATCCGCACCTATTAAAATTCATTTTATTAACGAACAGGTGTTATTAGACTTGTTAAACAAAGACTTAAGTGCAGTTCATGCGAGTAGTTCCGGAAAGATAAAGGTCATACAAGGGGCAATCAGGAATCTTTTAAGGCTGCGGGTCCTGCTGTTTTAACAGGTTTAAAAAAGCCGGCAACACAAGCAAACAGCACACGATCATAAAGCAGATGCAAAGCGTAAGGAGTATTCCCATACTGGCGGTTCCCCTGTGAGACAAAAAAGAAAGGCTGCCAAAACTCGCAATAGTGGTCAGTGCGCTAAATAACACCCCCCGCGAAGTGCTTGTCTTTAAGATTCCCCTATCCGGCGATGACTCTGATCGGAAGCGATATACCAGATGGATGCTGTAGTCTACGCCGATGCCCAGCAACAGTGGTACAACAATAATATTGGCAAAATTAAAGGGGATATCCAGCAATACCGATGCGGCCGAGGTCAGCACGATCGCCAGTAAAAGAGGCAAAAGGACCAGGATGACTTCCAATACCTGCCCGAATATTGCCATGAGGAAAATGCTGATGACCACCAGGGCTCCGAGTGATGCGCCTCTAAAAGCGGAAACAATCGCCCTTCCGGACTCCAGTATGGTTATCGGGGCGGCGGTGGCGTCAGGCGCTATCATGCGTACGGCTGAAACAAAGCTTTTGAGGTTATCAATATCGGCGATGTTTGCTTTGGGAAACACCTGGATGCGGTAAAGATCATTGGATGATATGAAGTGTTGTCGCAACGCGCGGGGCAAATCGGATACGGTGACAAAGCCGGGTTGAAGTAATTGTTTTAAATCATCCATTAAAATTGAAAGATTCGTCAGCAGCGCATCTTCAATGATTTGCAGAGATTTTTGACCTTTGACCGGGTTTTCGAGAATAAGATTAAATCGCTGAATGTTGTCGTGCAGACGCGTAATCGTCGCGGCATAAGGGCCATTTTCCCCCTGAATGGAAAGCATCGATTTTTTCAAGGCAGTTTCGAAACTTCCCAGCGCATGGACCTCTTGTGCAAACCCAGGCGGTGGTTGAAGTGCTTCTTTTGATATTGGCGGGAAGAAAAGTGCGATATCGGCAATCATCTCCAGTTTCTCATCCTGATCAGTCGGAACAAAATCGCCGATAGTTAAGGCCATATCAACCGCTTCGATCGCTTCCAACCTTTTCGAAAGCTTTTTTGCCTCTTTTTGATTTTCTGCAATTATCGATATTGTCCATGGCGATGTCTTTCCGTTGTTAAACAGTTCCTTTGCGGTGATCACAGATTCCGCTGCCGGGTTGGAAAGATTCAGCGGGTTATAGTCAAACGACACCTGCGGCATAAACACGATCGCTCCTATTGCCAAAATAACGGTTCCGAAAATGATCGTTCCTGCAAATCGGTCAGATAGCTGCGATACGCTATTGCCAATGGGAAAAGGCAATTTATTTGTTGTTTTCAAGGGGGTCAGATTTAACAGGGCCGGAAGCAGGGTAAGATTTATAAAGAGATTAATGAACATGCCTGTGCCGGATATGATGCCCAGCTCCGAAGCACCGGCATAGGCAGTGGGTACAAATGCATAAAAACCGATCGCTGTGGTTACCGTGCAAAGAATAAAGGCATTGCAAACCCCTTTTGCCGATCGACCGACAGCATCCTGATGGTCCGCGCCCGATTCGATGAATTCCCTGTAATGCAGACAATACTGAATGCTGTAATCGACGCTTATCCCAATGAAAAGGACTGCAAAGGTAATCGATATCATGTTCAGGCTTCCGAGAAAGGCGATGGCAAAACCCAATGTCCAAATCAGGCCTGTTAGCAGCGTTAGAAGACTTGCCATTACGTGGCGAATCGATTTCAACCCGAAATACAGGACGATGCCGACAAGTATGAACGAGGCAATAACCGCAAGGCCGATACCGTTCTGGACACTCATCAGGTCTTCATGATTTAAGACCACATCACCGGTGAGGCGAACGTTAACTCTATTTTTGACGTTGAGTTGAAGTTCGTCAGCCAGATGACGAATCAAGTTGATCGCTGTTTTTCCCGGGTAAAGGGCACGGTAATCTAAGACAGCCTTAACGATAATGAACTGACGAAGGTTCTGAACATTTTCACCGGTTATCATGCCCTGCCATGATAAAACAGAGGAACGATTTTTGTGTACACCTTCAAAAACTGCACTGATACGGTCCAGTAACGCCAACATCCGATGGTTGCCTTTCACGACCTCTTCGGATTGCCCGATCAGCTTTTCAAGGATTGAAAAAAGGCCTCTCAGGCTGAAGTCACGGGACAGGATCGCCAGAAATGGTTGAAATTCGGATAGTTTGTCGGTCAGATCTTCAAGCTCCTCGAGGCTCAGGTATAAAAGACCGTTTTTTTCAAAAAAGGCCCCTCCCCCCGGCAGGTAAACCGATTCGAATATCTCCTTGTGGCTGATAAGGCTTTTTGCCAAAAGTTTTCGAAAATTCTGGGCAGCTTCGGGGGTGTCGGCGTCTATTACGATAACGATATTGTTGAATGAATGGGGAAAGGCTGCCTGGTAATCTTTGTAGGTTTTGCGAAAGGGCAGTTTGTTGGAAACCATATCGGTGAGATCAGTATTGATTTTGAAATGGGTCAGGGTATAGGTCAATACACCGCCGGTTAAACAGAGGAATACGATCACTATAAGGAGAGCGTAATTCCGTGTGAAGTTGATCCACCCATTGGGCAAACAAGGGGTATTATCTCGAATTTGTTTAAATATCATTGAAGTAAATTTGATCGATACCCGGCTTCGGCTGCCGACCATGTCATCAGGCCCGGAATGCCAATCATCAGCTCCCGTCCTCGCTTGACAAGTGCCAGGGCCAATGCGACTTCCGGTTTGATGCCGATGAGTGTGCCAATCAGAAGAATTCCACCTTCCTGAACACCCAGCGCCCCGGGTATTGCAAAAGCAGCACTTCTTGCCGCGGCAGATAAGCTCTCCAGGATCAGTGCTTCCTGAATCGTTACAGGAAAACCCAAAAGATACAGTGTTAGCCAGCTTTCTCCGGCCTTTGTCAGCCAGGATATGAATCTCCAGCTGCCACAAACAAATACTTCACGTCGTTTCTTGTAAAGCTCCGATATTTTTTGATCCAGGGTTTTCGCCCCGCCAACCAGGTCTATCAGCTCCCGGTCCCGAATGAATCGGTTAAAAAATCTTGCGGCAAAACTGAACAAACCCAGACGCTGAGAAAGAAAAAAAGCCAACAATAAGAAAACCCCAAAAGCAAGCCCGATGGCGAGCCCTGCCTGTTGATTTCCATTTCCATATTGCACAAATAAAAGGGAGATCCCCATAAAGGTGAAGATCACCTGGGTGGTCAGTCCCATGGTAAAATCGACAACGACCGTGGCACCTGCTTCTGATCCCGTTACTCCACGACGGCATATCAGTCCGGCACGTACGAAGTGACCGCCGACCTGAGCTGCCGGCAGCAAGGTATTAAAGGATTCACTGACCCAGCGCGCCCAAAACAGATAGGGCAGGCGAGATTGAGAGTTATCTCCGATAAGCCCTGACCAGCCAAGTGTATCCGCCGCAATGGTTACAAAACGGTATCCCGCTATCCAGAGAATCTGCCAACCGGCCATGGACAAAACAGCTATAATTTCTGTAGCGCCCTCTTTAACGATCAGCGAAATAACAAGCACAATTCCTGCGCCAGCAAGAAGATAAGCCGTTCTTCGCATCATATTAAATCCGTCGGATCTTGTTGGATTTCCTGATTGTAAAACCGCCCCTTCCACGCCACGCCTTGCCCTGCTCTGTATATCAACGCCGAGTCGATCGTCATTAAGGTGAATAACATTCCGGCCAGGGGTAAAAGAAAAGCAAAGGAAGATGAAATCCGATACCATTTCAGTATCGGAAGAAATGTTCTTGCCATGATTACCCAGGATATCAGACTTGATGCAGTGAGCCAACATCCCACAGTGATATCTCCGTTTTGACATAACATCACCAGTCCGACAACGCTGCCAAAAGGCGGCACCAGATAGATGAGTGTCATGGCCAGGATCGTAACCGCCAGAAGAAACGGAGAATAATTCAGCTGGGTATAAGCGGTCCTGGACACCATCTGCCAGATACCGCTCAAGCCGTTGTAATGCCTTAAGCTGTGGAGCTCACGGGATAATCCCAGCCAGATTTTACCTCGCTGTTTATTTGGCTGACCCTTAATCTGTTTTGCAAGTGCACAATCATCGATGAGAGCGCCCGCGATCTGCTTTAAACCACCCGTACGCTCCAGAGCTGTTCTGCTTAACAACACGCATCCTCCGGCCGCTGCTGCCGTCTGTTTTACAGGGTCGTTCACCCATCGAAAGGGATAGAGCTTGGCAAAATAATAAACAAATGCCGGTATCAACAGGTGTTCCCAGATATTCTCGACATTGAGTTGAACCATGAGGGATACCAGATCCAAATCTTCTGCCAAGGCTTTATGGATAAGGGACTGCAGGCTTTTCGGTGTGTGGGCGATATCAGCGTCGGTAAACAGAAAAAACTCGCAGGGTCTCTTTCTGCCGGTCTCAACACCCTGCTCCAGCGCCCATGTTTTGCCTGTCCAGCCAGAGGCTGGCGGTCTTCCCGGAATCACTGTTAGTCGATGTGCGGTATTCGTGTCATGCGCAACCCGTTGGGCGATTTCCCCGGTATTGTCACCGCTGCAGTCATCGATTAAGAAAACGTGAAACAGCCCGGAATAATTCTGCTTCAACAGGGTTGGAAGCGTGCGTTGAATAACGTCGGCTTCATTGCGCGCAGGAATCACCACATTTACAGACGGCCAAAGCACATTGCCATTTTTTCCAATTGAGGAAAGCTGGAGATATTGGTCCGTTTTCCAGAACCGGCCCCGACCGATTGTCAGATAGAGCCAGCCCAGAAGTGACATACTGCTGATCATTGCTGCGATAAAAAAGAGAATATTCATTCGCAATAAAAAAGGTTCTTGTACAGATTAGTTGTAGAAAATCCTGTCTATAAGACATACAGGCCTGCCTGAGGTTTACACGCCTCTGGAGGGCAGGCAAGGATTCGAGGATTCAAGGGTTCAAGCGTTTTTTTTAAAAATATTCAAACAGAGTTCATAAGATTTCTTCCAAACATTTCATTCTTTATAATTTTTAAGCATTTTTATCCGCCTGTTCTGTGGCGGATCACTCGAACCCTTGAACCCTCGGCTCCTTGAATCCTTAAGATCACTCCGACTCATCTGGGGATGATCCTAATGCTTAAACATAGCCTTCAGATCGAAACCAGTTCACGGCTTTTTCAAGGGCAACCCGGGGCGGTGTCTGAGGCAGTTTCAGTTCATTGACCGCCCTGGATGGATCAACATACATTTTATTGCGGGCCATTTTTACGCCATCAGGAGGGATTCGCGGTTCCCGATCCGGAACCAGTTTTGCCAAAGCCGAATCTATGTATGAAAGGCACAACACAGGATAGTAGGGAAGCCGAACACGGGGACCGGGCAGGCCGGAAATGTCTGAAAGGATGTCAAGAATTTCTTTCAGCGTCATATTGCTGTTACCCAGTATATATCGCCGCCCGATCTGCCCACTGTCCGCAGCAAGCAGATGGCCTTCCGCCACATCATCGACATCTACGACATTCATCCCTGTATCCAGATATGCCGGCATTCTCCTCTTCAGAAAGTCGAGGATCACCTGCCCGGAGGGCGTCGGCTTTACGTCACCTTTCCCAACCGGATAGGTCGGATTGACAATGACCACCGGCGCACCCTGGTCAACGAGCCTCTTTACCGATGCTTCAGCAAGGAATTTTGACCGCTTATAGTCACCAATCATATCTTCAAGTCGGACCGGCGTCTCCTCATTGCCGCTACCATCTTTCGGCATCCCGATGGTTGACACGGAACTGGTATAGATAATTCGTTCAACATCGGCATCGATCCCGGCCCGGATGATATTCTCAGTTCCCGTGACATTGATTTGATAGATTAATTCCGGGTTTTTAACCCATAGTTTATACAGCGCGGCAGCGTGGTAAATCCTTTTACATCCCTTTACCGCTGCCTGAAGAACGGTCCTGTCAACAATATCACCCAAACAAACCTCGTATTTGAGACCGGAAAGACCTGACAGTTTTGCATCGGGTCTTGCCAATATCCGAACATCTTCGCCCCTTTGAATAAGGGCACGCACAATCCGTCCACCGATAAATCCACTCGCTCCTGTCACAAGGTTCATGTATTTAGTCCTGAAAAACTTGGTCCTCTGGGCCGGGTCAGAGTTCTCCGGCTCTGCCTGAAGAATTGCTGCAAGAGTTTGAAGTGAACTAAAGTTGAGGAATTCTGCCAATTATATAAACCAGCGGAGCGAAGCGACTCCATACCTTTAGGCACTTTTAACTTGCACGGCTTAAAGCAAAACAGCCCTTCCAGGGATTATATCAAAGCCGGGTCCTCCGAATCCGCGGATTCATTACCTCGTTTCCTCATGAAATTATTTGATATTATTATCACACTGAAGTCCCAATTTACAGAAAAAACTTTGGATCTTCACGTGGCGTGCTCTTGATGAATTCAGGATAGCTTTCGCATTCTTTAAAAATTCTAATGGATTTATCCCATGAAATATGCAAAACGAGTACTGTGGTTTTTTACAATTTACAGGAACCATTTAAGGGAAATAATCGAATGAAGAATAAAAAAAGGTTGCTGATTATCGGCGGGGTTGCCGGCGGGGCGTCCTGCGCTGCCAGGGCGAGACGGCTTTCGGAAGATGCCGAGATTATCGTCTTTGAGCGCGGACCGTATGTTTCATTTGCCAACTGCGGTCTTCCCTATCATGTGGGAAAGGTCATTCCTAAAGAGAGCTCTCTTTTTCTGGCTTCACCGGAAATGTTTAAACGGCGGTTCAATATCGATGTCAGGGTGAACAGCAATGTTCGAACAATCGACCGGAAGACAAAAGCCCTTGAGGTGGAGAACCTGGAGACCGGGGAAGTCTACAAAGAAAGCTACGATTTCCTTGTTTTGTCACCCGGAGCCGTACCGTTAAAACCCCGCCTCGAGGGGATAGACATCCCCGGAATCTTCACCCTGCGAACCATTCCGGACATGCGTGAAATCAAGGATTGGATCGAAACAAAAACCGTGAAGTCCGCGGTGATTGTCGGCGGCGGTTTTATCGGGCTGGAAATGGCTGAAAACCTGAAGATTCGGGACATCGGCGTCACGCTTATTGAAATGGAAAAACAGGTTATGCCTGTCATGGACATCGAACTGATGGCGTTTGTCCATGATCACTTGAAAGCCAAAGACATATCGCTTTGCCTTGGCAGCCCGGTTGTTGGTTTCAAAAAGAACGACGATGATACGATTGACGTTAGGGTTGCGTCCGGAAGAAGCGTTTCAGCGGATATGGTTATTCTCGCGATAGGGGTCCGGCCGGAAGTGGAACTTGCAAAAGGGGCAGGATTAATCATCGGAGATCTTGGCGGGATTCGAGTTGACGATCAACTGCGAACCAGTGATGAGCGCATCTGGGCCGTTGGCGACGCCATTGAAGTGGATGACTTTATTACCGGAGCCAAAAGCCTGGTTCCGCTGGCCGGACCGGCCAATCGCCAGGGCCGGATGGCGGCGGATGTCATCCTGGGTGACGGCGCTGATCCGCCGCGGTTTCGCGGTGTACAGGGAACTGCGGTGTGCGGTGTTCTCGGCATGACCATTGCCGCCACAGGGGCGACAGAAAAATATTTAAAGAAGATCGGCAGCAGTGTTGAGCTCGAACCTTTTGAAAAAATCTATCTGCATCCGGACCACCACGCCGGCTATTATCCCGGCGCAAAGAGTATCACGCTCAAATTGATTTTTTCCAAAAAAAACGGCCGAATTCTCGGCGCACAGGCGGTGGGCATGGCGGGTGTTGAAAAACGGATCGACGTTATTTCAATGGCGATTCAAAAAAACGGGACCGTTTTCGATCTCGCGGAGGCTGAATTGTGCTATGCGCCGCAATACGGTTCGGCCAAAGATCCCGTCAACATGGGTGGCATGATCGCGACAAACCTTTTGCGCGGTTATTCTTCAATTGCCCACTGGGAGGATCTGGAGGGGTCGGACGCATTTATTCTGGATGTCCGGGAACCTATTGAATTTAAAAGAACCGGTCATGTGGACGGCGCGGTCAATATTCCGCTGGGCGACTTGCGAGGTCGAATGTCGGAACTGCCGCAAGACCGCGAAATATGGGCTTACTGCCATGTGGGGCAGCGGTCCTATTACGCACTGCGTGTTCTCGTGCAGTATGGTTTTAAGGTTCGCAATATTTCCGGGGGATTTTTGATGCACAAGGCTGTGAATCAATTTAAATAGGCCGTATAATACAAGCAGGGGGAGTTGAAAAGGTGCTCAAAGTGCTGATAAAATCGATGGAGAACAAACGCTTGAACCCTTGACCCCTTGAATCCTCGAACCCTCTTCTCCAACTAAATTGGAGAAGAATCGCGAATGATTGAAAGACTCAAATTTTTGGTTCAATTCCGGACAGCAGCCGTTTGATATTTTCAGTGTGCCGGATATATATGAACCCTGCTGTGACAACGGCGCAACCGGTCATCACACCGGACTGGGTGGCTTTCCAGACAGCGACAGGAAGTGTGGCCGACGCTGCAAGGGATCCAACGGATACGCGATGCGTCCAGCAGACGAACATGATGAAAACCAGAACAGCGACAAAACACGAAAAGGGTGATATCACAAGGAAGCAGCCGGCTGCTGTCGCAACCCCCTTTCCGCCGCCTTTAAATTTCATGTAAACCGGGTAAAGATGCCCTGAAAAGGCGGAAAGGGCGACAAGAGAAATATAGATTTCACCCCACAATTGATCAGGGGCTGATATTTTCATTGCGAGCCAGACAGGAAAGGCGCCTTTCAGAACGTCTCCGGAGAGTGTCAGGATTCCCAGGCTCGTTCCTGCCAGGCGTCTTACATTGGTTGCGCCGATGTTTCCGCTGCCTTCCTGTCTGAGGTCGATTGAAGTAAAGGCTTTGGTCAGAACCAGACCCCAGGGAACGGAACCGAGCAAATAGGAAAAAACAAGAAGTCCGGGTAGTTTGAGTGTTTCTAAAAGTTCCATGTGAGTTTATTTATTTAGTGCTCTATTTCATAAGTTCGGTGACATATAGTTGGTCAGTTTATAGATAAACCACAGAGAGCACAGAGGACACAGAGAATTATATTTTAAACCTTTGAATTCCGCCCTTGAGTCTTTTTAAATGAAGTTCACGGGCAAGGCACTGCTGATATGTTGATTCAAGCAAGCCTGGACCCAAAACACGATGGACTTCGATGGCACACCCAATAACTTTTCCTGTAAAAGGGTCCTTTTTCATTTTTCTCTGTGCTCTCTGTGTCCTCTGTGGTGAAATATTTACGGCACCATATTTGCGAATGGGTGTACTTGGTTAATATAGGTCTCAACATTTTGCTTATGCTCAATTGAGGCTATATTACCCGCTAAAAGATATCAAGTTTTATCGGGGAAGGAGAGGTTATTCTTTTGGATCCTGTGATACTGCCTATTGAAGATGTTCTCGATCTGCATACCTTCAAGCCGAAAGATGTTCCGGACCTTCTTTCAGATTACTTTTCCGCTTGCATTGATGCGGATATTCTGTCAGTACGAATTGTTCACGGAAAAGGGAAGGGGATACTCAAGAAACAGGTTCAGAAAATATTAACAAAGAATCCCATGGTGGCATCCTTCAAGGACGCACCTATGGAAGCCGGTGGCTGGGGAGCCACGCTGGTGGAGTTGAAACGATAATTAATTGTCCTTGCCTCAAAGATCTCAGGGACTGAATACATGATACGGTAAAGAGTTTTAAAATGCCAAGAGGAGAATGAAGATGTGGAAAAAGGCGCTGTCAGTTATACTAGCAATACTTTTTCTGGTATTGATCCGCACACCCGTTTGGGCGCAGGATGTTTCGGGGTTGTTCGGAATGGGTGCAAGGGTGTCATATTTTAACACTTTTGATACGGATCTGGCCGTGTTCGACATAGAATTTGATGACTCAACACTTTACGGGCTAAATCTGGTCTATTTTTTCAATACATATTTTTCTCTGGAATTGGGCATTGAGCATTCCAAAAATGATGTAAATGTCAGTGGAAACGGGCTAAGTGATTTCTATTTTGGGGATGTTACACAGATTCCGATATTGCTGACCGCTCGGTTTCATTTGCCCATCCATTCCAGGGTAACCCCTTACCTGGGCGGTGGCGCAGGGTTTTATTCGAATGACTTCGACTTATCGCAAGTACTGTTTGGCGGAGCAACATTTGAACCGAAAAGTAGTATCGGATATCATGTTAATGGCGGAGTTGAGTTCTTTGTTTCGGAAAGGATCGCGTTTAATTTAGATTTTAAGTACATCTGGAATACCGTCGAGTTTGACGCGACCGGCGTGATCGTGGCCGTTGGGGTTCCTGCAACATCTGATATCGATCTGGATGCTTTTTATGGCGGGTTCGGCATCCGGTATTATTTCAAATAACAGGTATCCATCCATCAATGTTTTCTACGATTTTGTCGGGAAACATTTTTCAAAGGTTTCGGATACCATCGGGTTATTTTTTCAGAAGTGTTTTTTGTTCTTTTTCCGCCAAATAGCGCCATGTCCCTTCAGTCAGTCTGCCCAGTTTAATATTTGAAATCCGGATCCGTTTCAGCCGTGTCACCTGACTCCCCACTTTCCTGACCATTCGTCGGATCTGTCTGTTTTTACCTTCCTTGAGGGTAATGCGAAAACGTTTTGACGATATTCTTTTGATTTCCGCCGGCCGGGTCTTTGACCCCATCAACGGCATGCCTGTTGCGATACGCCGGAGGGCTCCGTCCGGGATTGCTTTTGACACAGTGACGTCATATTCTTTTTCATGGTCAAAGGAGGGGTGTGAAAGCCGGTGATGGAGGCTGCCGTCGTTGGTCAGAAGCAACAGCCCGGTTGAATCCTTGTCCAGCCTGCCGATGGGATATATTCGTTCCGGAATATCGACAAGATCCATTACGATCTTTTCACCGGGATGGCTGCAGCTGGTGACATACCCTTTGGGTTTGTTGAGCGCGATATAAACCGTGTCCTGCAACAGCCCGATCGATTTTCCATCCACTTCCACCCGGTCTGTCTCAGGATCAACTTTTGTGCCGAGCTGGGTAACCGTTATGCCGTTTACCTTGACCCGCCCATCTTGAATATATTCCTCACCCTGCCGCCTGGAACAGATCCCGGCAGTTGATAGATATTTTTGTAAGCGCATTTGGCTCATGAATGAAACCGTTACATCTGTCTGGAAATATATTTCAACATCTGGCCGATCACCAGAACGAACACTTCCCTTAAAAGGAAGTCATCCGGAACCTCCGCCATGAATCTGTCTGTGAGTTCTTCCGTACTCTTTTCAATATCCTTTGTTCGGGCATAAGATTCTTCCAGAAGATTCCGGGTCTTTTTGGCAGACGCCATGGATTTTTTCATAAAACCCCGGGCGTCTTCCCCGGTTCTGGCGCCGTAGTGCTCGGCCAGAAGGACGTCTATGTCATATCCCGCAATCCTTTCAAGGCTTTTCTGATATTTGTCAAAATTGGAATTTGCGGCCGTGAAAATATGATTTCCAAAAGGAACGCCGGCGGCATCAGAGGCGAACATGGCCTTTTCCCGAGGAACATAAACGGCGATCGAGCATGAAGAGTGCCCGGGAACTTCCAAAACTTCCATTGTCAGATCACCGCAATTGAGAATATCTCCTTCTTTGACGAGATCTTCAACCGCGATACCGGAAAACTCAAACCCCTCGTTTACGGCCTGTTTTTCACGCCCGTGTTCGATCAAAAGTTCCTGATTAAAGGATCTGATACTCTCGGTAACCCTGGGATCAGAGAGGAGATCTTTGGCCCGTTGCGAGGCAATGATCTTTACCCATGGCCAGCGCTTTTTAAAAAACGGAACCATTCCGCAGTGGTCAAAATGGGAGTGCAGAATGATGATCCAACGGATCTTTTTTTCCTCTATTTTAAAATTTTTGATCTGTTCCATGACTTCAGGAACAATGTAGGCCATGCCGCCGCCGAGAATGGCGTACTCAGCTTCGCCTTTCAGGAGATAAACGTTTGATTCTCTCCGCCCCAGCAAAAAGATTCTATCGGTGACCTTTCCGGGTTTCTCGATGACCATTTTCTTCCCTTCAAGCCATCTCAAAAAAGCATCTAACGCCCAATGACGGTGTTGCGAACCTCCTCAAAATGCTCACATACTCCCGTGTATGCTGCGCTTTTGCATCGGTTCGCGCCTTGTCCTTGAACATGATCTACATTTTTGAGCTGGCTTGTTATCTTTAGAATGTTGCTATCCTTTTAGAGCTCTTAATCGTTTGCGTGTCAATAAAAAGAAACCCTCCGAATACAGATGCGTCGCTTTTAGACCGCGATACATAAGAAAGGTGAAGAACACGGTGTCTGATTTTTAACTACTTGCAATCATTAATTTAATATGATAGCCAGCATTCAAAGTACATTAACAAAAAAAATTGTTCCGCACCGAACCCCATTCAAAAAAAATGAGGCCAGATATTGTGGCAGCTAATCATAAATACAACAACACTTTTCCATAGGTCAGCTCCGGCTTATGTATCAAAAATTGTCATATAAGTCAGGATAGCGAGTTCCTTAAAAATTAAAATATATCTAAGGCATTTAAACAGTTACTTCGATATTTAATTTTATTTAATTCAGATTTAGTTGTCAAAAAGTGACAATTTCCACATTTCACTTAGGTCAACTAATACATGTTATGTGTAATAATTGAGGAAAAAATGAATGAACATTTTGATGCAGGATCGTTAACAATTATTTTAATAACATTTATTCTCTTTGTATTGGCTTTGTTTACCAAAGGATTTACACACGACTTGCTTTTAGAAGCAGGTGTATTTTTGGTTTCGGTGAAGCTTATTATTATGGCATATAAAAACAGTATGGCCAGCAAAGAAATAACGAAGGAGTTGCATACGATTAAAAAAATGCTGGAAAAGAGTTAAAACTATCTACACATAACAATTTTCTGCACCTGACTGGTGTTCCGCTGCGCTTCACACCAGCCAGGTGAGAAATACGTTATAAAGACAAAGAATTGAGAGATGATAATTATAGAATCAATATTAATGGGTGTTTTTGCCACTTTAATCATGGACTTTTTAGCCGGTATTCTAGCTAAAAGAAAAATCATTCAACCATTTATTACTCAAGAAGCTATTGGACGTTGGTTTCTTTACATGTTTAAAGGAAAGTTTATACATGAAGATATCAACAAAACACCTCCATTAAAAAATGAAAAACTTTGGTGTTCAACATCTCATTATTTAATTGGCATCGGTTTAGCTGGCGTTTACCTTTTATTTGAATCAATAGAACCAGCAATTCAAAACCAAATTTGGGTTCCTTTGATATATGGAATAGTAACTGTCTTTCTTCCTTGGTTTTGGCTACTTCCAAGCACAGGATATGGCTTTATAGCTTCAAAAGCATCAAATAGATCGGCTGTCATTAGAACAAATCTGATTAATCATACTAATTTTGGATTGGGATTACTTATATGGACAGTCTTTATTCATCACTTATTTATATAAAAAACACGAATATGAATCTTTATACTAATTTTAGAACACACTTTATAACAAATCACTTCAGTGGAGTCCAACGCTGATGCGTTGTCCCCACTGAATTCAGCGTTAGCGGGTTGAAATCATGAGGTACAAGATATCATTATCAGAGAATGGAACGTACGTAAGGATTCGGGTGTTTGAAGCCATCACTGGAGAGATAGAAAAAGAATTCGCGGAAATTGCAATCAAAGATGCCAAGCAACGAAAAATAAGCAAGTTTCTGGTCGACGTGCGCGGCACACTGAACATTGCGAGTTCCCTCGAACAATATCTTTTCGGGTATGAGGATATGAACCAGTTTGGACTTGATAGAGGCTCAAGAATTGCAGTTCTCGCAGACGCAAACGACAAGTCCCATAACTTCATAGAAACGATCTTCGTGAATGCTGGGTATCACTGTCGCATATTTACAGATGAAGATGCTGCATCAAAATGGCTTGGAGAATAGACGCCGCGAACAGAACGCTCCAGCGGACGCAGTAAACCGCGCCACTGAGCTCTACGTTATGATGCAAAATGACACCGAGAGAATTTTTCCCAACGATGCCAGAAGATGTGTATACCGAATGGATAGAACCAATAATATAAGCAAAAGGTTGGTCGTTTAGTTATATCAACAGAATGTTAAACATGTAGCATGTACTTTCTACTAAGCCTCATTATGTGCTACCTTAGTAACTATGGTTAACCAAGAAAGGAGTACTAATATGAAGATTCTATTTAACTTGTTGCTTGTTATCTCCATCTTTCTGTTTTTTCAACCGGCATTGGGAGCTGAGCCAATAGAAGAGGCACGCGCCGTGTTTGCAAAAATGGTCACAGCGGCAAAGGCCAATGATATTGAGGGATTCAAATCACACATCCTTCCTAAAGATCTCGCAGAGATGGAAAAGGAGGGAGCAGTCCAAATGGTAATGATGATGATAGCAGAAGACGATCCGGCTATTTTTCACGCGGAAGTAGGCAAAGGTTACATCATATTCACCCATGAAATTAAGGAAGAAGGCCCTGACAGTAGTAGCTCAATGAAAAATATTGTCTATATGATCAAACATGAGGGCCAGTGGAAATTTGGCACGCCACAGTAGCCTAAGTAGATGTCCTACATTTAAGACAAGAAAAGGTAACATATGACAAGGGAAGTCAATCAAAGCTCCCCTTGTCAATATTTAAGATCAGATTCAATTCAACCTGTTCAATAGGAAGATATACTTTTCTTATCCAATATCTATTTATGTCGGTCAAAAAGCATAACCATCGCTTCCAGCCGACGCTCGTACCTCGCGCGGCTGAAGTGCACGTTATAAGGCTGAAAGAATAGAGGAGTGAATTTTTAGGTGAGGCTTCTGTAGATATCTTTGCGGTGGCCGATTTTGATAATCAGAATCAATAGGGCATCATTTTGAATCTCATAAACAATCCGATAATCTCCGACCCGAATTTTGTGAAAGGGATTGTTCCCCGTCATCTTGGTTGTATCCGGGTTCGGGAGGTTTTCAGCGAGGTTATCAATTCTTTCGCTTATGCGTTTTTGGTCAGGTTTAGGAATCTTTTTAAGAGCTTTTGCCGCAGACCTCTTGACCTCTACCCTATATTTCAAAGTCCAAGTTCCTTTTTCAGCTCTTCCCAGGGGATCGGTTCACCGGTTTCATTTTTAGCTTTCCACGCATCTTCTATATCAATGCGGTCTTCTAAATCTTGCAACAATTTAAGCGCTTTCATAGAAACAATAGCAGCAATAGGCTCCCCCCGACGAGTTAGAACAAAGGATTCATTGCCAAAAGCTACCTGGTTAATAATATTTGCGAATTTTTTTCTTGCATCAGCAGTTGTTATTTTTTTGAGCATGATAATCACCTCAATTGTTTGGTATGTACAAATGGTACTTTATGTGCATATAGTACGCCATGAATTGTATGTTGTCAATATAGAAATTTAATTGAAATATTAAAACCTTATAGCTATTGCATGAACGCTGACTGAGGTTTCGCTGCGCTTCATCTCAGCAGGTTACGCCCACGTTAGGCGGGAAAAAAGTTAAGGATAGAAGTAATGTATGAATGAGGGTCGGGCCACAGGAACATCTTGATATAAAAGATTAAACGTTTAAAAAAAAATGCGTCAAATAAAGCCGTAGAAGGGCATTTTGGGGGGCCAAAACACACTTTTAAGAGAAAAGCACGGTTGGATGGCAAGAGCAAAACGACATTACCTTCTGGGCCACGTACGGCACACTCCCGTTGAATAGTCTTCGAATTCAACGGGGTAAATTACGCATCGGTGTCATAAAAATAATGGAATGGTGTCACACTCAACTTTCGGCATAATGTACGTATTCAACATTGAGGAACAGTAAACAATGAGTACAGAAAAAGCATTACATGCACGTAGCGAATCTAAATGTGAATTGTGTGGCGCAACAGAGAGCTTGGGTGTGTATGAAGTTCCACCCAGTTCAGATGGTAGTGCTGATGAGTGCGCACTTATATGTGAAACTTGTCGCGAACAAATTGAAAATCCAGAAAAAGTTGATGTTCATCACTGGCGTTGCCTTAACGATAGTATGTGGAGCCAAGTACCAGCGGTGCAGGTAATGGCATGGCGTATGCTTAAGCGCCTGAGCACTGAAGGCTGGTCGCAGGACCTACTGGATATGCTCTATTTAGATGAAGGCATCCAAGCTTGGGCGGAAGCGACGGGCGAAGGGAAAAGTGACGAAGATACAGTCAAACATGTCGACAGCAACGGTGCTGTGCTCGAAGCAGGCGACACGGTAACACTAATCAAGGATTTAAATGTAAAAGGGGCTAAATTTACGGCTAAGCGGGGCACAGTTGTACGCGGAATTTTGCTGGTTGCGGATAACCCTGAGCATATTGAGGGCCGTGTAAATGGCCAGCAGATTGTAATTCTGACGAAGTTTGTTAAGAAGGCGAGCTAGTCAAACTTACCCTAAGTGGAATAACGGTATTGTCTATTACCTTTGGTTGATGTGGCGGCTGACCTGTCATTCCATCCTACCCCGTTCCGCTGCGCTCCGCGGGGCGGCTGAATCCTATCGTTAGAAAAT
>JBHPCZ010000054.1:0-21540 GCA_042573625.1 Thermodesulfobacteriota bacterium | reverse complement strand
AAATCGGGCACTGTTTGAGTATATTAGGGATCGTTGGGAAAAACAGACGCATGCCCAAAAATTTCGTTATAACAAATTGCAGGCAGTTATGGCAACCTGTTGATCTAGGCCTCTGTTTTTTCTTACGAGCCCTTATATACGAGTTTGCGCGATTTGATATAGGATTGTCCATGGCGCGATTAAAGGGCAAAAACACTCGACGCTTTGAATTTTTGGCCCCCTGTACCGACCAATAGTGAGAAGAGATTAAAATCTAAAATATGGATCCTTACGCATACAACCTAGAAGAAGCGGACATTAAAAGAGAGCGACGAAAGGCCAGAGAGCTCCGGAGCTCCCAGTGGTGGAAACGTCGCCTCGCAAAGGGTGTCTGTCACTACTGCGGCCGGTCGACACCGCCCAAAGCGCTGACCATGGACCATATTGTACCCATCGCCCGGGGCGGACGGAGTACCAAAGGCAATGCAGTGACCGCCTGCAAGGCATGCAACAATGCAAAAAAACAGCTCCTTCCCATGGAATGGGAGGAATATTTGGAGGGGGTCCGGTTAGAAACCAACAAAGAGTGAGCTCTTCTCCCGAAAAGCGGAGGCATCAGGAAGCACCCACGATGGGGCATCGCCTCCGGCCTTGAAAACGGTCGCTATTTCACAAGTTACCAAATATTCAATATCCAACAAGGAATGCCGAATGATAAAGTCTTTTCAGCCTTTGGAAAATGACAGGGTCAAATTTCACGGAAAATTCAACCTGAAAGTAAACACGCTATTTTCATTCGATATTGGATATTCGACATTTGATATTGAAAACACCGGTTGATTGATACCTCGCGTATCGGTTGAACCTCTCCAGGTCCTCCGCCAAAGGTTGAGGGTCTAATGCACATGTAAAGCCAACAATTATTCTCTGGATATCGTAAGCAACCGTTCCAGATCGTCCGGTTTAAAGTCCTCAATTATTTTACCCTTCTCAACGATTGACGCTATATTGTCATTCGCATTTTCATATAGATTCATCACTGTTCCAAGTCTGTTATAAATAGGGTCTTCCTCCCCCAGTAATTTCTTAATTTTCTTTAGTAATTTTTCACCGTCTTTAAAATGTTTCGTAATTTCACCAAGAATCTGTTTTCGCCTCTCGTGCCTCTCCTGTTCCTTGACGATAATCGGCAACAGTCTCTGAACAGAATATTCAATGAGAGCATCCCGCGGCGCGTTGAAATTACCGGAGACTTTATCCAGTGAATAAAGAGATCTTCTGCTGATAACGTATGTTTTTTGGACACGGTTCTGCTTTTGCAATTTGATATCCCGAATTCTCCGGGCAATCGAACTTAAGGCCTGGGTATCTTCAACCAAATGGTCAAAAAGAGATTTTTGCTTGATGCCCAGCTGCGTTGCGACAATACTGATGGCGTCAATGCATCCTTCCGTCAGCTTAAAAGTGGCTCGAACCGACTGTCTGCCCCTCAGATCCGAGGTGGACGGCCGGGATAGAAATATACCTTTTGGCTGTTCTTGTTCTTCGTCATTTTTCATTTTTCCCCTTCTCCATAACGTTCAAATGATTCATTACTTAATATTAATAAATGGTTTTAATAATGCAATCTTTTTTTTATTTATTATCTTGACATCAAGTGTTTGGCTTTTATTTTACTGAAAGGTCAACGGTCTGTTGCCAAAATCAGGTTCTGTGTGTACGGTTAGTTAGTGTCCATACGGAAATGAGGATTTTTGTTCTATATTTGAGCTTTTTTAATTGATCAAACACACCGAGCCCTCATAGGCTTAGAACTTATCAAAATTTTCAAACCAGCGAACGGGAGGTTTTGAAACTGCTTATAGGAGGTTTTTAAATGGATACCGTCAAAAAGATAAGCGTGATTGTATTGCTTCTGACCCTCGCCCTTTTTGCGCCTTACCATCTCAATTCGATTCCGCAGGTACAGGCAACACCGACAGGTACGATTTCAGTTCCGGACAGCTTTCATCATCTGGCCGAAAAGGTCAGTCCAGCTGTTGTCAATATCAGAACGGTCAAAACCATCAACGGCGGCGGTCCTGTTTTTCGCCATTTCCAAAAAAATCCTTTTGGTAAAGACGATCCCTTTCATGATTTTTTTGAACGGTTTTTCGGCGATCAACACCAAAAAGAATTTAAACAGCGGAGCCTCGGGTCCGGTTTTATTATTGATAAAGGCGGTTATATCGTAACCAACAATCACGTGATCGAAAACGCGGATCAGATTGAGATTAAGCTCAATGACGGCGAGGAGTTCGAAGCCGAGATTGTCGGGCGGGATCCGAGCACGGATCTTGCACTTCTCAAAATAAAATCAGGACGCTCTCTTCCGTATGCCGAGCCTGGAGATTCCGACAAACTCAAGGTGGGAGAATGGGTGGTGGCCATCGGCAGCCCTTTTGGACTGGAACATACCGTTACGGCCGGTATTGTCAGCGCTAAGGGGCGGGTCATCGGTTCCGGGCCCTACGACGATTTCATTCAAACCGATGCATCCATCAATCCCGGCAACAGCGGCGGCCCCCTGATCAACATGGAGGGGGAAGTCGTGGGAATCAATACGGCCATTATTGCCGGAGGCCAGGGGATCGGATTCGCCGTCCCAATTAATGCCGCCAAAGGGATCATCGAACAGCTGAAGACAGAAGGAGAGGTTTCCCGGGGATGGCTCGGCGTCGCCATACAGGATGTCACTGAGGAAATGTCTGAATACTATGGTCTAAAAAGCCGTAAAGGGGCCATGGTTGCACAAGTTTTTGAAGATGATCCGGCAGATCAAGCCGGCATCAAACCCGGAGACATCATCATTGAAGTGGAGGGTGAAAAGATATCGTCCAGCCGCGACCTGACCCGAATTATCGCGGGTATTGGTGTCGGAGACACCGCAAAAATAATAGTGCTGCGTGAAGGAAGAACAAAGACATTCAAGGTTAAAATTACCAAAAGGAAAGACGACAGGATTGCATCCCGAAGAGATGCTGTAGAATCTGAAGATGAACTCGGCATTCGCGTTTCAAATATAACGCCCGACACTGCCCGTCGTTTTAATATTACCGACGCCCAGGGAATCATTGTCGCTGAAGTTAAATCCGGCAGCAAAGGTTTAAACGCCGGTGTCCAGGCCGGTGATGTCATCAAAGAGGTCAACCGTCAGGTCATTATAACCGTGAAAGATTACGAATCGGCTTTAAAAAAGGTTAAAAAGGGCAAAACCATTCATCTGTTCATACGGCGAGCGAATGTTGGATTTGTCGTGATCAACCTGAAAAAGTAGAAGAATACCGACCAGAAGCAATGCTGTACAACTCGTTTACTCTGTAAAACAAACAGGTTATAACAAAATTTCTGGCAAGCATGATTTTCAAAACCTGAATAATTTGGAGAAACACCGGCCATCATCAAACCGACATTGGATCAAAATTTTTCTAAATGGCAAAGAGGCTTTAAAGATGCGCCTTATTGGGCAATTGATTATAGAAAAAGGGGGGGGTGTCAAATAAAAACAGGTGGAAATGCTTTGAGAAAGCATATTGTATGGCAATGAAGGACATTGTTTTTTTGCGAAGCATTGCTTATCGTAAGTGAGCTCTCCTCCTGCATAGCGGGAGGCATCAGGAAGCCCCCGCGAGAGGGACCAAAAGCGCTTCTGAACCTAAATTCTAAATCCGAAGCACGAAATACGAAACAAATTCGAATGATCAAAATTCAAAATTTTAAACAATAATTGTGCGATGTCTATCATTTGTCAAAAAACCTACAATTCAGATACATGTTAGCAACTTCTTGGCCCTGTTTCTCTCATTCGAAAATTCGTATTTCGTGCTTTGATTGCATTGCTCCCCGGATCAATAGAACCTCTCCGGGCCCCTCGCCAGAGGCGGAGGGTTAAATCACAACTTATTAAATATCTTCTGTTTGTATATGCCCTTCCCTCTTTAACAACTCATGATACCAGACAGAAAACTCGAACATACCCTGACACGCCTCATCATCGTTGATTATCCCATGGCAAATATCAAAGACACCCCTTCCATATTGGTTGCTGTAGCTTTCATGGCTCTTTGTCTGAAGGAACTCCCTTACGAGCTCCTGGGTCGTCCGCTTTGTTTCATCTTTCCGAATATCAATGGGATCTTTGGGCTCCTGAAACGGATCCCAATCTTCATAGCCTTTTTTTAGAATGTGTTTCTGGCGCCTCGGAGACATGCTGTCAAATATGGCCTTTTTTCTTTCTTCCTCTTCTTCCGGAGAGATCTTCTTCATCGCCTTCTCCTTTACTTTGTGTCTGCTCAGTATCATTGGGGCTCTTCTTTTCTCCGATACCCAGATATTCATCGTCATAGTCCGTAAGGATCGCCATGGATAACGGTACCAGCAACTCTGCCATTTTAATATGTTTTGATTTTATCTCTTTTACCAGTTCGGCCGATATTTCGAAAAGCTTCCCCTGAATGACATCCAGATTCACTGTGGGATATTTTTCGCCCTGGACAAAACCGGATAACCCACAGGTATGACCCGACCCGCCGATGGCGGTTGGCAACCCATAAACCCGGCAGGTTATGGGCCGATAATCATAAAGATCACACTCCTCCTGATCGTTCAACAGGGGACACCGGACCCGCTCCTCGGCAAGTTCCATCAAAACATCATCCTCTGTCTTGCCGCCCTCCAGGGCTTTGTATGCCTTTTTCTTGATCTTGTGTATTTTCCGATCAATCTGGTTGCTCTTTTCAATCAGCCTCTCTCTGTTTTGCCCTTTTATTTTGTTATTGAAATGATGATTGATATACAACGCTTCGATCAAGCTCAGGTCGAACAGGGCATTGCAACAATCGGCACATTTTATTTTACACTTTACGCAGTCCGGATACTCTCTTTGCATACGATCGAAAACATCGTCGGCCGTGGCCAACAATTCTTCGTATTTTTTGAAAAATGCCGTTAAATCTATCACCATAACTTAACTCCTTCGAGGCTTTACCACGAGGCCTCTTTTTATTTAATTGTTTCACGTGAAACATTGCTGATATCTGACAGGTTAACCTTAGCAAAATTGTTTCACGTGAAACATTGTTGGATAATTCATGAACTCCTTAGTAAATTCTATTTCCCGATGCAAAACCTGCTGAATATCTGATCCAGCACATCCTCTTTTACAGTAATCCCGATGATTTCACCGAGCGAGTTAATCGCCTCCTCTATATCGATAGCAATCAATTCTGAAGGTATTCCGCTCTGTAATCCTTCTGTTGCAGCCCCGGCAGCCTGAAGCGCCCGTTCAAGGCCGATCTTCTGTCTTAAATTGGGAATGATCAAATTGCCGATTTCAAGGTTGAATTCACCCATGGAAACATCTGCTATCAAATCTTTTAACCCGGTAAAACCAATGTTATAAAGTGCCGATGTCCGCACAGAAGGCATTCGGCGCCATGAGTCAGGTATTTCAAACCCAAAATCTTCATCAACAAGGTCGATTTTGTTTAGAACAAGTATGGTCTCTTTTTCTTGAATTGTTTCATAGATCTTGTCATCCTCGCGTGTTAACGGCTCGCTAATGTCAACCATAAAAAGGACCAGATCAGAATCGTCAATACACTCCTGCGCTTTTGATATTCCAATAACTTCTATCGGATCATTTGTTTCATGAAACCCGGCCGTGTCTGATATAATTACCGGAATACCGCGAATATTTAATGTCTCTTCGATTAAGTCCCTCGTTGTTCCGGGTATCGGTGTAACGATTGCGCGATCCTTCTTTATCAGCCGGTTCATCAGGCTGGATTTTCCAACATTGGGTCTTCCCACAACAACCAGCTTAAGGCCGTCTCTTAAAACATGAGCATCATCATAGAGGTTGACAAGGTCATTCAACGGTTCAACAACTTTGCGCCGAATAAATTCAACGGTTCTGGCCGCATCAAGGATATCTCCAACATCTTCCGGAAAATCTATGGCGGCCTCTATCTCGGTCAGAATTTCGAGCATCGAGCCCCTGGTGGCTTCAATGCATTCTCGCAGATCACCCTTAACCTGTGCGGTGGCAATCTCTAACGATTTCTGAGTTTTTGCATTGATAATATCGATAACGGCTTCGGCCTGGGTCAGGTCTATTCGGCCGTTAAGATAGGCTCTTTGGGTAAACTCCCCCGGCCCGGCAAGCCGGGCGCCTTTCTTTAGTACCAAGTCCAGAATGCCACGAATTGCGACAGGGCCCGAATGCGCATTTATTTCTACAACATCCTCCCGGGTATATGTGTACGGCGCCTTCATAATAGAAATGAGAACCTCATCGAGAATTCTATCGCTTTCAGGATCCACCACATGCCCATAGTATAGCCGGTGAGACTTAAAAGAAGAACCGGAAGGGCCGTATGGATCTCGCAGACTGCCTGACAGTGCCTCGGGAGGAGATTTAGACTTTCGAAAAATAGATGCGGCAATCGACAGAGCATTATCACCTGAAATCTTGATAATACCGATACCGCCACTACCGACGGGCGTTGCTACGGCGGCGATGGTTGAACGATCCATTTTTTTATACGATACGTTTTCCTGTATGCTGTAAATTAATACCCCGGAGGGGATAAGGCTCGGCTGCGCCGATGACAATCATTTCCGCAGCTCACCCAGGTCCTCTCACAGATATGATTCATTTGTTCATCGAATCATATTTGCCGGGTCTGCGTTTTCGTTGAGAATTTTTCTTGGGAATTATCACGAGCTTCTTTAATAAACCATCCCCCATGCTCTGGGTTCTTACGCCGTTATCATCCTTTAGGGCAATGTGAACGATTCTTCTGTCATGGGCATTTATTTGGCCAATCGTCGCAGGTTTGCCGGTACGCTTTGCTTTGTCAGCCAGACGCCCCGCAAGTTTTTTCAGGTTCGACCGCCTATTTTCCAGATAACCTTCAACGTCTACCTGTATGCGAATCCTGTTCTCATTCTGCTTGTTGACCATTTTTTCAACGAGATATTGAATCGCCTCCAAAGTTTGCCCACGCTTCCCAATAAGAATCGCGGAGTTTCCTCCTTTAACATTAAACATAATCCGGTCCGGATCTTCCGCCACTGTAATTTTGGCATCGGTGGTTATAAAATCGACGATCCGTTGTAAAATACTCCTGCCGAGAACGATCGGATCATCAGGAAACGTGTGCAGTTCCAATTCCTCTGAGGGCTCGATTCCCGTTGAATCCACTTCCTCTGCGGTCTGTTCGAATGCTGCGTTGTTTTGCCGTTGCTCTCTATTCGATGGTTCTGAAACAGCCTCAAGCGGCGGTTCCGGAACCCTAACTCGGATTCGGGCCTTCTTGGCCCCAACCAATCCGAAAATGCCGGTCGAACCATAAGAAATTACATTATGTTCTAGTTGCGCTTTGCTGATATTCAATTCATTACACGCTTTCTTTACTGCTTTTTCAAGCGTCTTGCCTTCAAATTCCAAAAAAGGAGACATGGTTAACCTCCGTTATTAATCCGATTTCTTTAAAACATAATACTGTTGGGCAATGGACAGGACATTGTTTATAAGCCAGTATAAAACCAGTCCGGAAGAAAAATTAATAAAAATGAATGTAAAAGCAATGGGCATTAATTTCATCATCTTGGCCTGAGTGGCATCACCCACGGGGGGCGACATGCTCTGCTGTAAAAACATGGTTACGCCCATGATAATGGTTAATACAGGAATGCCATAGGGTGCCTGCATGAATGGAATTGAAAAGTCAAAACGGAATAGCCGATCCGGAGCAGACAGGTCGGTGATCCATCCAAAAAAGGGGGCGTGTCTGAGTTCGATGGCCTCATATAACATCCGATAAAGGGCAAAAAAGACCGGGATCTGTACAAACATGGGCAGGCACCCGCCCATGGGGTTTACTTTGTACGTTTTATACAAAGCCATCATTTCTTCATTTTGCTTTTTCTTATCATCCTTATACTTTGCTCTGATCTCCGTCAACAACGGCTGGATCTTCTTCATCTGGTTCATGGACTTGTAGCTTTTGTTACCCAGCGGCCACAAGATGATTTTGGTCAACAGCGTTAAGATAATAATGGCGACACCGTAGTTGGAAATGAAATTATCATACAGGAAATTCATTATCCAGACACACGGTTTGGCTAAAATATCAAAAAAGCCGAAATTAATCGCTTTAACAAGATCACAATCGAATGTATTCAAGAGCTTCAAACTTTTAGGTCCAAAAAACAGCCGGTATTCAAAAATATGCTGGTTTCCGGGATTAATAACACTCACCGGCTGTATATAACTGCCTTCTAGTATATTGTCCGGTGTCAGAGAAAGGTGCATACCTGCTTCATACGGCTCTTTGGGTATAATGGAAGAAATAAAATAGCGATCCTGCACCGCTATCCATCCCAGCTTCCCTGTATATTCACTTTTGTCCTTTATCTTCTTCATTTTTATCTGTTCAAGTTCATCGTTCAACAGTGCGCTGGGTCCTTCAAAACCATATCTTGCAGTCTTTTCAGGGGCAAGTTTCGCCAACGACAATATCAGGCTGTCCTTGATGGCCTGATCGGAGCCGTTCTTAACCGTCACGTTAAAACCGATCATGTAGGTCTCGGGTGAAAAGACGAATTTTTTTTCAACAGCGATACCTTCAGGGGATACCCACGAGAAAATGATCTCCTCGGACGCCGCAGAGATATCAACAGAATCTGACTTGAGTTGCGATAAAAAAACCGCATTTTTGAGTTCTGGAAAGCTGTTTCCGGTAAAGTTAACCCGGACGGTTCCATTACGGTTGTCCGGAGATATCATTTCAAATGCCGGCGAATCGGCATCTATCTTCTCCTTATATTCTTTTAGAACAAAACTCTTGAAGACAGCCCCTCTTTCAGAAATTTTTACCGTGTACAAGGGGGTATCTACAGTAATGGTCCTGGCTTTTTGAAGCAGTTGCGAAGCATCGGCCTTCTGAGAAGGCGCCTTAATCGCCTCCTTGATTTTTTTATCTTTTACATACGGTTTTTCCCTAACTACCTGCTCTGCTTCCGTGGTTTCCCCGGGTTGCTGAACGGCTTTCCGATCAACGAACAAAAGATCCCATACGACAAATACAAGAATGGAAAGCGCTACCGCTATAAATAATCGAGATTGTTCCTTGTCCATAATTTAATCCTAACAACTATATAGGCATAGCCAGATGTTAATGCATACCAATACCGGTTCAATTTCATCGTTTTTATTATTTCTGATAAACAGAGAATAATTCATTTGGGACGGATTGCAGGAAGGCCAAGTCGACCCCGCTTTAAACGGACATCCGTTGTGCCGGATCAGCCTTTTAACTTTCTCGCGTTTATGTTTGGCAGCATGAGCGGCGGCGAACAATGCAGGATTACGGTGATTCTATCTGATCACACCTTACGGAACAGGATCAAAGCCCCCCGGTGCATAGGGATGGCACCGTAAAAGTCTTTTTATGACCAGATATAATCCTTTATGAAGTCCATAACGCGAAATCGCCTGATAGGCATAGTCCGAACAGGTGGGGTGAAAACGACATGAAGGACCTAAAACAGGAGATAGAATATATTGATACGCCTTGATGAGAAATAAGGCCGGTGTCTGAAATATTCTTTTAATAATCGTAACCCCTTGATATCCTATCGAAAATATTTCGAAGGGATGAAAAAGCCTGGTCCGACGATAAATCTACAGCCTCTTTCCTGGCTATGATATTTATATCCCAATCATCTGTAATCTTGTGCCGGTTTAGCCTGTAGTATTCGCGAGTAAAACGTTTAATCCTGTTGCGCGCTGCAGCATTTCCGATTTTTTTTGTTACGGTAATACCAAGGCGTATTTTTTTTGATCTCCCCGAGCAGAATGTGGCAATAAAATGCCTGTTATGCAATTTTTTCCCAACTCTTGATACGTGAGTAAATTCGCTCCGTTTTAAAATTCTGTCTGCCTTGGTAAATGTAAAAGAGCGCAAAAAAGTTTCCTTTGCAACCGCCTGAACTATTTAAAATCTAATCTTTAACCGGTCCCTCTTATCTTGTAACATAACGCAAACCGCATTAAACCGCCAACCGAATTCTCCCCTTTGCCCTTCGCCGGTTAATGATCCTTCGTCCCTGTTTTGTTGACATTCTTTTCAAAAAGCCATGCGTTCTCGCACGCTTTATCCTGCTAGGTTGATACGTTCTTTTCATAATTCAAAAACCTCTACTGAATATTCATAAAGTCAGCAGATAGATATTATATGCCATCATTATGAAATATTTATAATTTCGTTTCATCTACAATATAAAATTTAATCTGGAAATATAATCACAGGCGGTTTATCATGTCAAGTCCCAAAAAATTTAAGATAGAAATGTTGGTTCTTCTCCAATTTAGTTGGAGAAGAGGGTTCGAGGATTCAAGGGGCCAAGTGTTTTTTTTCTAACGATTTTATCAACATCCTTCATCAGTATTTGAAGGCACAGACGCGGCGGATCTTCTTGTTTGAGATGTCAGACCATACCTTTCTTCTTTCGGAAATTTTCTTGTTATTCTATAAATATATAAACATAGTTCATAAGATTTCTGCCAGACTTTTCATTCTTTATAATTTTTAAGCATTTCACTCGAATCCTTGAATCCTTGACCCCCTGAATCCTTAGGATCACTCCAACTCTTTTAGAGGTGATCCTTATTTGAGCACTTCCAAAACCTCAAACTCTTCCATATGAAGTTGAGCATTTGGATATATTACAATCTGTTTTCCGATAATACCTTCAAGAGAAACGATGACATGGCTTTCCTCTCCATGAAGAAGTTCTGCAATTTCAGGATTCACCTTTAGGGTAGTCTTAATGCCCACCATGTCCTGTGATTCTCGAAGTATTTCTCGGTAGATATTATAACAGACGCTCTGTCGTGATGTCAGAAAACCTTCACCGTCACAATAGAAACAAGGTTCACAAAGTATCCCCTTCAAGGGCTCCCTGATCCGTTTTCGGGTCATCTGTACCAACCCCAACTCGGAAATAGGAAGAATGTGGGTCTTGCTCCTGTCCTTTATTAAGGCCTCATTCAGCGCATTATACACCTTCTCCTGATTGGACGTTTTTTCCATATCGATAAAGTCAATAATGATGATTCCACCAATATCCCGGAGTCGGACCTGGTAGGCGATCTCCTTCACCGCCTCAAGATTGGTCTTCAGGATTGTTTCTTCAAGGTTGTGTTTTCCGACATACCTTCCGGTATTGACATCGATTGCGACAAGCGCCTCAGTATGTTCAATGACGATGTAGCCGCCCGATTTAAGCCACACCTTCTTTTTTAAAGCCCGAGAAATGTCGCCCTCTAAGTTATAGACGTCAAAAATCGGTTCAGAACCTTCGTAAAGCTCGACAGAATTCTTAAGGCTCGGCATGAATGTGTCGAGAAATGAAAGGATAGACTCATAACCGGAACGGGAATCAATAATCAATTGTTCAGCCTCATGTATTAACAAATCCCGAACGGCACGAAGACTGATGCTCAGCTCTTTGTGCAAAAGCGATGGTGCCGGGGCTGTTTTGTACTTGTGTTGTATGTTTTTCCATAAATTTTTAAGAAGCCCCATTTCATAAGCGAGCTTTTCTTCCTGTATACCTTCTCCGGCGGTCCTTACAATATAGCCAAAATTTTCCGCTCTTAAGGATATCACCATCTCCCTTAATCGATTCCGCTCATCTTCATCTTCAATACGCCTGGATATCCCCACGTGTTCAGACATCGCCAATAGCACAAGATAGCGGCCAGGCAATGATATATGAGAGGTAATACGGGCGCCCTTGGTCCCTATTGGGGACTTGGCAACCTGAACCAGTATTTCCTGGCCTTCTGTAATCAGCTCCTCGATGTTATAATCACGATGTATGGAAGGCGGCATGGTGCCTGAAAAACCGATTTCAGAAAAATTATTCTCAGCGTCACTGTTTTCAACGAAATATTTTTCTATCTCCCGATAACTGTCTCTAATGACATCATTGACATAAATAAAAGCAGCCTGATTCAGGCCGATATCCACAAAGGCCGCCTGCATACCGGGTAAAACTCTCTGAACCCTGCCCTTGTAAATATTTCCGGCAATATCTGAAATATCCCCTCGATCGATAAAGAGTTCCGCTATGTTTCGATCTTCAAGGAGCGCCACTCGAGTCTCATGTTCGGTGACATTTATTATCAGCTTTTTGTACATAAAATCCCTCCAAGCGTGTTCGCCCGAATTCTTATGGTACTATAGCGAGACGGACTCGATGTGCATCAGGAAATAAAGGACAACTCTATCGATCAGGATGGTCATTTACCTGAAATTTGAAGGTTTTACATTTAAATAACTTTTACAAACCGGGCCTGCTTTAATTGTTCATCGCTTAGATTAAAAATTTTCCCAACAACCTCAACCGGCCTTATAGTTTTCCCCGTTTCTCTTTTCAACAGCATCATCAATTCGTTATCTGAAAACAACTCGATCTGTAAAACCATTTCTTTAAGATCTATTCTTTTCAACCTGCCTTTCCGACCGACGCGTTCAACCCATAATTCAGGACCATTGATAAAACAGTCTAAATCATTTCTATCCAAAACACCATTTTTAATCGTAACCCGATAGGATGCTGTTTCTGACGCTTTCCGAACAAACTTTTCATGAACAAATCTACAGTCTATAACCTCAAGACCCCCTGGCAGATGATCGTTTAAGCGTTTCATTGCGGTCTGAGGTTTAACCGTATCAGGTACGGTTAAGTAAAGGATTTCTTTGAGGCTTTCCAGGCCAATAGGCAACGGATCTTCAAATGAAATCCTGGGTTTTGGGTGAAAACCTTCTGAATATTTTATTGGAATGCCGGCACGTCTTATGGACCGTAAAATGATATTTGAAAGTTCGAGATGCCCAAAATATTTTGCCGCATCTCGTTTTGTATAGGAAATTTTAAGCCGTTTATAATTATCGTGTTTAAGATGAACATCCTCCGGCGGTCTTTTGGGTTCTGTCTTGACTGCCTCAAAAATCTTGGGTTCTATGGTTTCAAAATCACATACACCACAGATGTTGCAGTCATTTTTTCGGCAATCCGGCGAATGAATGCCTTCAACCGCCTTGTCCCACTCCGCTTTTAGAAAATCCTTGGTCACCCGGGTATCGATATGATCCCAGGGCAGCGATTCTGTTATATCTCTTGCCCGGGTTGTATAATAATCGACATCCACGTCTTCACACGCACAAGACGCCGCCCATAATCTATAATCAAACTTGTCGCTCCAGCCGTCAAATTTGCAGCCCTTCTCATATGCCGTCACCAGCAAACGGCTAAGCCGCCTGTCTCCCCGGGCCCAGAGCCCCTCCAAAAGACTGACTTCGGGATTCTGCCATTTAAAACGTATTCCGGGATGTTTTAAACTTTTTCGCAACCATTGGATCTTCTCCCTTGATTCAGACAACGGTATCTGCGATGCCCATTGAAAAGGTGTGTGGGGTTTCGGGATAAATGTTGTCACACTGACATTCAGGTGGTCTCTTTTTCTATTATTGCCCTTAATCTCTCGAAGGTCTTTCACAAGCTTGACAATTGCCTGAATATCATCATCGGTTTCTGTTGGAAGACCCACCATAAAGTACAATTTTATCACCTGCCACCCCTGTTGAAATGCATCCATGACCGTATCAAAAACCGCCTTTTCGCTAATATTTTTATTAATTGCATCACGAAGCCTCTGACTCCCCGCTTCCGGTGCAATGGTAAAACCGGTTTTTCTAACCTTTTTCACAAGATTCATGAGTTCCGGGGTCAGTGTTCCGGCACGCAGCGATGGAAAAGATACGGCAGTATGCCCGGAGTGACACCGTGCCATAAGACATTCCATAAGTGGCACGATACAGCTGTAATCGCCGGTGCTCAGGGACAGTAGCGATAATTCATCATATCCGGTTGAGGCGATGGACGCGTCTGAGAGAGAAAGGATTGTTTCCATAGACCGCTCTCTCACCGGTCGATATATCATCCCGGCCTGACAGAATCGGCATCCTCTCGTACACCCCCTCGAGACTTCTATGCGAAGTCGATCATGTACCGGCCTGCCAAAGGGAATGATCGGGGCATCCGGAAATGGCGCACTGTCAAGGTCTTCCAGGATGGCTCTACGGACGGTTTGGTAATTCTCAAATTTGGGGGAGAGGGTCTGGAAACCGGAGCCATCGTATTTGGGTTCAAAAAAAGAAGGGATGTATACCCCTTCGATTTCGGACCACATTTTTAATAGAATTTCCCTGTCACCGTTGTAACCTTCATTCCACTTGAGCCATGTATCTGCCATTTCCATGATGACGTTTTCTCCGTCTCCCACGACAATGGCATCAAAAAAATCAGCCACAGGTTCTGGATTACAGGTACAGGGGCCCCCGGCGATAATAACAGGGTGAGAATTGTCCCTCTGCCTGCTAAAAAAGGGGATATTTGAAAGATCAAGCATAAAAAGTATGTTGGTGAAATTGAGTTCATAGAGTAAGCTGAAGCCAATAATATCAAAACTATTTAGGGGTTTGTGAGATTCCAAAGACATGAGTGGTGTGTTGGACGATCTTAATTGGACCGCCATATCAATACCGGGTGCAAAAACCCGCTCTGCAGCTATTTCACGATGACCGTTTAAGATATGATAGAGTATCTGAAGCCCAAAATGAGAGGTGCCGATTTCATACAAATCCGGAAACGCCAGCGCAACACTGAGTTTTGTTTGGTTCGGATCTTTGACTATGCGGTTTACTTCCATGCCCAGATAACGACTGGGTTGTTCCACGAAGGGTAAGATGTCTTGAATGGTTTTCAGGGTCATGATATATATTCTCTCATTAACAACGTATGACAATACATCGTCTGCCGGAAGATCTTAACTCTGTTTTATATCGAATATCAAAAGATAAATAAATCTGTATTTCCCTTTTGGTTTTTTATTTCATAATAACGCCCGCCGCCGCAAGCGGGCGGAGCAGTGAAGGAAAAAAACAGGTTCCACATGCCGGAGCTGGATACTCAAATCAGAAGCAAGCGCTTTTTCCTGATGCTTGCCCTCGTGGCGGTGTTTACCCTGCTGCTATGCATGCCCTGCAATAGCCCGGGTTTAGAACATAGCAGGGAAACCGCTGTTGTAAGGGCCGTTCGAAAGGTCAGCCCCGTGGTTGTAAATATAAGCGCGGAGTCCGTGGTTCGCAAGCGTGTGCACCCTTTTTCCGGATTGGGCATGGATCCTTACTTTGAATCTTTTTTCAGGGATTTTTTTGAGCCCGGGTTCGAACAGCGATATAAAAGAACCAGCCTTGGATCAGGAGTTATTATTGACGGAAAACGAGGATTTATTCTTACCAACGCACACGTCATTGAAAAAATGGGAACCATTACTGTCGTTCTGAAGGACAAGCGCGAATTTAAGGCCCAGATCGTTGGCGCGGACCCTGATTCCGACCTGGCTGTACTTCGCATTTCTGCTAAAGATCCGCTGCCGGCCATCGAGATGGGAAACTCAGATGATCTAATGATCGGAGAAACGGTCTTTGCGATTGGTAACCCGTTCGGTTTTTCCAATACCGTAACAACCGGTGTCGTCAGTGCTACACATCGAAGCATCCAAACCGAAAACATGGTCTATCATGACTTTATCCAAACCGACGCCTCCATTAACCCGGGAAACAGCGGGGGACCGCTGTTGAATGTTAATGGCGAGCTTATCGGAATAAACACTGCCATATTTGCCAAGGCCCAGGGAATCGGTTTTGCCATACCGATTAACAAGGCAAAAAGGATTGTTTCAGATCTTATTCGATACGGAGAGGTTATTCCGGCATGGAGCGGCATGACCGTACAGGATATCGACGAAAGAATCGCTCAGTATCTCCATTTACCACACGCTGACGGGGTACTGGTAACGGAAATAGAGAAAAACAGCCCTGCTTTTAACTCCGGCATCCTAAACAATGATATCATTTTATCTGTCGAAACAAAAACCATCCAATCTGTTGAAAATTACCAAACCATAATGAAAGACGTTGCGGCCGGTAATATTGTAAGACTTCGTCTCTGGAGAAACAAAAGAGAAATAAACGTATCCGTCAAAACGGAAGTATTTCCTTTGGACCGGGCAAAGGAACTCGCTTACAGGCTTTTGGGTGTCAGCGTTGAAAATCTGTCTTCTAAAAACCGTTTTGCTTACGGAACCAGCGAAAAAGAAGGGGTTCTTATTTCTGAACTGCAAAGACAATCATACCTTGCCGCCATTGGCGTCAGACCAGGTGATATTATACGGCAAATTGATGAAATCACCGTAAAAACTACTAAAGATTTTGAAAAAGCGATTATCAAATATCGCCAAAAGAAATCGGTGGTTATCCTTTTGCAGCGAGAGGATCAGCTTTATTACATTACTGTAAAATTATAATGGGGAGTTTTTTATGAAACGACCAAAAATAGCCGGACTTTTACAGTCAGACACTCCGATGGATGCGGTTCTCATCAAGGGTTGGATCAGGACCAAACGCGATTCCAAAGGATTTTCTTTTATGGAAATTAACGATGGGTCCTGTCTCAAGAACATGCAGGTCATTGCCGACGATACCCTGGGCAACTATGACGACGTTAAAAAACTGACAACCGGGTCGGCTGTGATCATCTCCGGGAAAATGATTGAATCACCGGGAAAAGGACAGCGGTGGGAAGTCAAAGCTGAAAATGTGGAAATCGTCGGTATTGCTCCGGAATCATTTCCCCTGCAAAAAAAGCGTCACAGCGACGAGTTTTTAAGAACCATCGCCCACTTAAGACCCAGAACAAACAAATATGGTGCGGCTTTTCGAATAAGATCTGAAGTGTCATTTGCCATACACAAGTTTTTCAAGGAAAAACATTTTAGATATATCCACACTCCCATCATCACCGGTTCTGATTGTGAGGGCGCGGGAGAGCTGTTCAAGGTCACAACACTCCCCATGGAAAACCCTCCCCGAAAAGACGGCAAGGCCGATTATTCAAAGGATTTTTTTGGTTCAGAGGCCAATTTGACCGTTTCGGGGCAGTTATCCGCGGAAATGTTTGCCCTGGCTTTGGGGGATGTCTATACCTTCGGCCCGACTTTTAGGGCTGAAAACTCCAATACCAGCAGGCATGTGGCTGAATTCTGGATGGTCGAGCCTGAAATGGCGTTCTGTGACCTTACGGGCAATATGGATCTTGCCGAAGAACTGATAAAATACCTGACGAAGTATGTACTGGAACAGTGTACCGAAGACCTCGAGCTCTTTGCGAGATTTGTGGATAAACAGCTGATGGCAACCCTGGAGAATATCGTATTATCCGATTTTCTCCGGCTACCGTATCGGGAAGCTTTGGAAATTCTACTACAATCCGGCAAAAAATTTGAATTTGACCTTCAGTTCGGAAAAGATCTCCAGACCGAGCACGAACGTTACCTGGCCGAGCACCACTTTAAAAAACCCTTAATCATCTATAATTACCCGAAAGAGATCAAACCTTTCTATATGAGATTAAACGATGACAACGAAACCGTCGCAGCCATGGATGTTCTGGTTCCAAATATTGGCGAAATCATCGGCGGAAGCCAGCGCGAAGAACGCCTGGATGTGCTTGAACAGCGAATGGATGAAGCGGGAATGTCAAAAGAAGACTACTGGTGGTATCTCGATTCCAGAAGGTTCGGGTCCGTGCCGCACAGCGGATTCGGTCTCGGATTCGAGCGCCTTCTCATGCTGATGACCGGCATCTCCAATATCAGAGATGTCATACCCTTTCCGAGAACACCCAGCAGCATCGAATTCTAATTTTATTCTCTCAAACACCTCAGCTTCGCAAGATCTTCAGCATAACCGTACAGGTGAAGGCCCTTGCTTTCGACGATCATTTCTCCGTCTTTGACGCCGATCTCACCGGCCATGTACTCTTTGAGGTTTTGAATCGCCGCCAGATTGGCGGGCAGGCCGCCCCATAGATCCCAGGACCGAAAATAAACAATGAAATGTAGGGTCTCATCCTGTATTCGAGTATCTATGGATCGCAGACAGGGCGGATCCAACAGTGTTAGATCTGAAGGATGGGCCACCTGGAGAACCATCTGATTATTCCGGCTCCCGTGCGTTTTATACGTTTGAATAACCCACTCGACCTGATTCAGATAGAGTTGGCCGTTCTCTTCAAACACGGCCTTACCGTCTACCGCCCTCTTGTCGATAATCTCGGTATTGCCCGCTTCCCACCATGACAGTTTATCACCGGTCAGCGGCGCCCGCGTAAGTCTTTCACCATAGGTATACGATTCTCCGGGCTCTTTTCGGCTTGACATAAGATACTCGATGTAAGACCTCTCGTATCCTTCGCCGCCGTATATATAATCATGCTCCACAGGGGGGGGAATACCTATAGATGGCGGAATATCCGGCAAAAGTGGCTGGGTTCCGGGATATTTTATATATCCCGTAAAATAATCGTACTCCAGTCGAGTCTGCCCGGCATACGACCCCCGATCAATCTTAAACCTTCTCCCATGATCGAGAATGTCATGAACCGCCTGGAACCATAAGTCCGGCAGATCTCTTGCTTCTATCTTGTGTATCTTCATTTTTACTTTTTAATGGATTGTAACAAAACGAGGGTAATATTATGAGGCCTCTTTAGATGTCAAGCGTACCCACCTCAAGCGCGTTATGGTTTATAAATTCTCTTCTCGGCTCAACCTCCTCCCCCATGAGGACTGTGAAAATTTCATCGGTTTCAACGACATCTTCGACCTTGACTTGCAAAAGAACTCGGTTTTCCGGATTCATCGTTGTTTCCCATAGCTGATTCGGATTCATTTCGCCAAGACCTTTGTATCTCTGAACACCGATACCCTTCTTGCCCTCCTCGATAAAAAAAGAGAAAAGAAGGTTCTTATCTTCAACAACGACCGGTTCTTTATCGTTATCTTTGCCGGAAATATAAAAGGGTGGATAATCAAACTTTAGAATCTTTCTGCCGGTTATCAGACATTTCTGAAAATCTTTTGAAAAGATCAGCCCCCTTCCAATTTTGATGGGTTTATTTTCTGTAAACATCGCACTTCTGAAGTCATCCTCCTTTTGAACATTTTCCGGAGGCAATACGGTCATTTCATATACAAAACGTTCATCGCTCCACGATAATTCACTAACCGTATACCCTTTTTCGGATAGTGTATCTTTTAATACAGACATCTTTTCTCTGTCTTGTAGAAATTTTTTACCATCAACACCTGCATTTATTAGAATTTCAATGAGTTTAGGCTGGATGCCCCTCATTTCAAGTTTCGAGATATTATTTAAATATTCTGAAAGGTTTCCAATAAAAAGATAAAGATTATGTTCAGATAATATATTTCCATTATTCGAATTCTTAACAGATATGTCTTTGCAAGATCTTTTCAACAGATGATTATTTAACTCATTTTCATCTTTGAGATAAATTTCATTTTTCCCTTTACCCGCCCTAAAAAGTGGGGGTTGAGCAATATACAGATATCCCCTGTCGATGATGTCCGGCATCTGTCTATAGAAAAATGTTAACAGAAGTGTTCGGATGTGGGACCCGTCAACATCTGCATCGGTCATGATAATGACCTTATGATACCTTATTTTGTCTACATCATACTCTTCATGGCCGACCCCTGTTCCCAGCACGGTGATGATATTTTTTATTTCCTCGCTACGAAGAATTTTGTCGAACCGGGCTTTTTCAACATTTAATATTTTTCCCTTTAAAGGCAAAATTGCCTGAAATTTTCTATCCCTTCCCTGTTTTGCGCTGCCACCGGCAGAATCTCCCTCCACAAGAAAGAGTTCTCTCTGGTAAGGGTCTGCAATCTGGCATTCTGCAAGTTTACCGGGGAGGGTTGAATCAACCAAAGCACCCTGTTTTCTGGCAAGATCCCTTGCACGCTTTGCAGCATCTCTGGCTCTTGCAGCTTCAACCGCCTTTGTCATTATCTTTTTGGCGGTGGAAGGATTTTCTTCTAAAAATATGCTTAATCTTTCATTGACCAGAGACTCAACAAGCCCCTTAACTTCACTGTTTCCAAGTTTTGTTTTGGTCTGCCCTTCAAACTGCGGGTTTTTCATTTTTACACTGATGATAGATGTCAAACCTTCCCGGATATCTTCACCCTTTATTTTTTCCTGAAGATTTTTCGGCAGATTACCATTCAATGCATATTGATTTATGGTCCGGGTTAAAGAGGCTTTAAACCCTATCAGATGAAAACCGCCCTCCTCGGTCTTAATGTTGTTCGCAAACGAAAATATCTTCTCGTTGAAGGTGTTGTTGTACTGAATGGCGACTTCGATATGAACGTCATTTTTGACCCCTTCCATCATAATCGGTTTATGAAGGGGAGTATTTCTCCGATTCAAATATTCAACAAAAGCCCTCAGGCCGCCTTTATAAAGAAACTCATCTTTTTTATCTTCGCGTTCATCCTCTATTAATATCTTTACCCCTTTATTTAAAAATGCGAGTTCTCTCAACCTTCTGCGAAGGATTTCATAGTTGAAATCATACGTATTGAAAATATCCTTGTCCGGTATAAAATGAATTTTGGTTCCTTTTTTTTTCGTTTTACCGACAATTTTCAATTCGCTTGTTTTCTTTCCTTTTTCATACGACTGATAATATATTTTGTTGTCTGAATATATTTCTACCTCAAGGAACGATGAAAGCGCATTGACCACGGAAACGCCAACGCCGTGAAGTCCGCCGGAGACCTTATATGAATCATTATCAAATTTTCCGCCGGCATGAAGTTTGGTCAAAACAACCTCAAGGGCAGGAATATTCTCTGTTCTGTGGATACCGACCGGAATACCCCTCCCGTTATCTTCAACACTAATACTGTTGTCAGTATGAACTGTGACCTTAATCTTGTCACAATATCCTGCCATGGCTTCATCTATGCTGTTGTCCACAACTTCATAAACGAGATGGTGAAGCCCTTCTACATCCACGTTTCCAATATACATTGAAGGCCTTAACTGAACCGGCTCCAGGCCTTCAAGTACATCTATACTACTGGCATCATATATGTTTTCCATTATACTCTCATCGGCATGATAACACTTAAAAAGCTTTTATCACCCTCCCCTTCTATAAAGCAGGGTTTCTCTGGATCGTTTATATATAAAAGTATTTTTTCATCTTCAACAACACTCAATGTTTCACTAAAATATTTGGGATTAAAAGCAACCTCAAAAGGTACTCCTTTAAAGTCAATAGCCATATCCTCCCTTGATTCACCAATGTCGGGGTTTGTCGCTTTAATAATTAATTTTTCTTCAGAAAAATTAAATATTACTCCCTTATAGTCCTCAGAGGATAATATGGACATTCTTTTAAGCATCATTAAAAACAACTTCCTTTCCATACTGATGGCAGAGAAATCTCCTTTATTAATAATATCTAAATATTCAGGAAAGTTTCCCTCAAGAAGTCTTATGA
>JBHPCZ010000053.1:0-21846 GCA_042573625.1 Thermodesulfobacteriota bacterium | reverse complement strand
GTATCTACCATAATTATCAAAAGCTTTTATACTTTATAGTCAACAGCCTCATTTGTTGGCAATTGTTATTTGTTTCCAATCAAAAGCTAATCTGTCAGAATTAAAATGAATAATCAAGAGACACTTGATTACAAGGCCATGAAAATTTATTCAAAGTCCAATTCTAACTTTTATATCTTTCTCGTTTTTTTTGTCAGGCTGAATCTTTTCCCAGCGACTTTCCTCCATCCCTTCCTCATATGCCCATCCCATCATCGTTCCTTCAAGAACAATTGCATCCTCAATTGAAATTTGATCATCGCCTCTGATGGGGGACGTTCGTGCAGAAAGTTCTTGGCAATCGATTTCAGTTTTGGAAGCTATGGTTAAGGCTGAAATGCGCGAGATTTGATTCTCCTGGACAGCGCATAATCTAACTTTTATGGTTACAGAAAAACTCATCATAGAAACTAATCGTTCCAGATATCTCTCCACACCCTCAGGATATCATCCGTCTCAAAAACCTGGGATATGTCTGACTTATGAAATTTCAAACCCTTCTCTCATTTCTTCGATCATCTGCAGATTGAGGAAAATTATCAATTCCCACCCCGATTGGATCTATATGAAAATAATACTGTTTCCTTTCCATTCTCAACGCAACCCCCATATTTTCTTGACAAAAAGCGTTATAGCTGGGAAATAAAACGAATCCATCAAGAATAACCCCTTTTATCACCGAAGGAGGTCCTATTCATGGCACTCACAAAAGCCCACATCGTTGAAACTCTTCAGAACCACCTCGGATACCCCAAAAAACAAGCCAGCGATACCGTCGAAACCCTCTTAGAAATCATCAAATCCACCCTCGCATCCGGCGAGAATGTTCTTATTAGCGGGTTTGGCAAGTTCTGCGTTAAGGAAAAGGAGGAACGCAGGGGCAGGAACCCTGCAACAGGTGGGAATATGATGTTGGCTCCCAGGAAGGTTGTTACGTTTAAATGTTCGGGGAAATTGAGGGAACGGGTAAATGGATCATAACCAAGGGTTGATTTTTATGATAATCCCCTACGAAAAATCAAGCCCGGAGGCTCTGGAAGGACTCATAGAGGAATTTGTTACCAGGGACGGTACGGCGAAACACAGGATATGCAAAAAAGTCACTTGAACAAGATATAGCGAAGGTTAAAAGACATTTAAAAAGAGACGATGCAGTGATAGTTTATGATAAAAGTACCAAGACTAGTAATATTGTTCCAAAAGATCATTTAGAAAAATCACAATCAAAGTGAATGCTTGACAAACTTACAACTCACATCCAACATCCAAATCATTACAGCAGTTGGGACTAAATATTCAGATACAAGGACCGAACTATGGCAACGAGTTTTCCTCATGTGACTGGGATAAGTACCATGAAATCGTGCGGGAAAATTTTCAAAACGATTAGAATAGTTCTTTGAGTCCTAATTCTATGGAGATTCAATTTGATAAACCTTGAAGCATTATGGAAAAGTCGGCTCGATTCTTTAATCGGAACGATTGCCGCTGGAGAAACCGATCACATAGAGATTGCTAGCTTAGCTTCACATATAGGGGCCGATTATCACGGACGTTTTTTAATAGAACTCCTCCAAAATGCTGAAGACCAGGCTATTAAATCCAGTCTTATAGGAACTACCGTTTTGGTGGTTCGAACCGATACCACGATAGCTGTTTTTAACAGGGGAATTCCTTTTGATATTGATGGAGTGAGGTCAATTACATCGGCGGGCATTAGTTACAAGGATCCGAGTGAAACCATTGGTAATAAGGGTCTAGGTTTTAAAGCGGTTTTTCAGATTTCCAGTCAACCTGAAATATATAGTGGCTCTTCGATAGAGAAAGGACTTTACGGCCCTCTCGGCACGGCTTTCCGAATGGAGCAAAGGCCATTCGCCCTGCCGCAATTTAGACAGCACCTGCAAAAATTGGCAGAAAGATTGCTTAAGGGCGATACTATTCGGTTGGAAAAACTTAAAAAGGTTGCCGGGCATCTTGATCCAGTCTCTTTTGTGCTTGAGGAGGCCCAGCAAGTTGCCCCGTTTAAATTTCCCCAGCGTCTTGAAAAATCTGACTTAGATAAAAGAATTCAGGAGCTTCAAATTTCACCAAACATGATCAGAGGCATGACGACTCTGATCTTTTTACCCCTTATCGATGATGATCCGACACATGATGTTGTTGACAACGCCTTTGATGAGCTTTTGAGCGCAAAACAGCCAGGGGCTACGCTTGTCTTTCTTAAAGGCATTGGTCGAGTGAAGGTGCTGGATCGAAAGAGGGGGCAAAGCGCAATGATCGGAAGATGGGAAAACAGACCCCAAATGCAGATAGAAAAAGGCACTCGAAACGATGATATCACAACGTTCTCTATAAACCTCACAGATGGTAAAACAAAACGACCCAAATTGGATTGGTGGCGCTTTAAAAGAAGTATTGGAAAGGAAGGTGATGATCCTTCGACCAGAGAGGCTGAAAGAAAAGAAATCAAGAAAACAGCGTCAAAACTACCTGGCGCTCATTGGGACAAAGTCGAATCGGTTCGGCTATCTGTTGCTTTTCCAAAACCGTATAATGGGATGAACCCCTGGAAGCCTATCGGAGCTAATGGTTTAATAGGCATAGGTTTGCCAACTAAGGTTAAAACTGGAACGCCTGTGTGGCTTAACGGGCCATTTCACGGCAATATTGCGAGAACTGAAATCGACCTCGTTTCCCAGCCTTACAACGAACTCATTTTTAGGCACTTGGTTGATCTATTTTGGACTGCCTTGAACTGCCTAAAGCAGTCAGACAATTTAAAAACTAAACGTTCCGTTGTCCTCTATTTCGAACATACTGAAGGCCACCTTGCAAGAACAATAGAGAAGAAAGTTAAGTGGTGTGAACTGAATGTGGTACTTTCCTCTGACGGTCACCACTATTACAGACCGAAGGACCTTTCGATTCCTTCAATAGAAGATATGCAAATATTTGAGGAAATTTTTTCAAAAATAAACGATCTGGAATATTATGGATTCCGTCTTCCAGATAATTTGATAATGGAAAATGCACGCAGCCTTCTTGAACACCTTGCCGAAGATAATGATATCGCTGTTTCAAATGACCTATACCTTGAAAAAAAATCTGGAGGATATTCGCTTATTGAACAATCAGCAGCCTCTAACCGATTGACTGGTAGCGAGTTCTGGGAAAACTTTTTAAGCTGGATTTCTGAAACGTTTGACTATGAGAGTTTATATGATCTTCTTTTTCTACCTGTGGATGATAATGAGATTGAAAAGCCAAACAAGAAAGTTTTTTTCCGTCCTTTAATACGTAAAACAGAGCGCGATGAACTTGTTAAACAACTTAAAGATGATGATGAAGAAATTATCGAAGATATTGATGACACGGTATTCTTAGGACTTGGATTCTTTGATGAAAGGTGCGTAGCTGTTCGGCGAGGTGAAGGGAAAAATCCTTATGCATTGACGGATTTAGCAAGAAAGCTCTCCCCTGATACAGGGATTCAACTGGTCAGGCGACCGAGAAAACCGGAGCTTATCAATGATGTATTAGGCCCCAGGCTTTGTGAAATCTGCGTGAATGAAAAAGATAAAAAACCCGCACTCTCTATTCTTAAGCTGATCGGAGACTGGATGGCATCCATGGGAAAGAAAACTAAAGATCTGGTTTCTCTGGATGATTTGGTTGTACCGGTAGCTGGGCACAGTGGAAGTTGGAAGTGGATGCCTCCAACAAAAGTATACATGGGTAACGCTTGGGTAAATGACCCTGAAGGGCGACTTTTGGAAGAAGCTTATGGTCAGAGAGAAAATGCTATATTGGTACCTTGGCAAGAATTTTCTGGTAATTTAGATGATAGTGAAAAAGACAAGAGCAACTGGCTAAATCGCATGGAAGCTTTAGGAGTTGCGAAGTCCCCGCGAATCATGATTGCTGAACCCGGTGGACCTGCCCCTCTGAAAAGCTTGTCATATGATCGACTCTCCATTGAAGAAGGTATTCCATGTCCGCTTGAAGGAGGAGAGGAATACTGGAAATCTTATTTAGACCGTGTCCGGCATAGAAAGTGCAATACAAAAACCGGACAGGCATTCTACATTCGCAACGTTATCTGGATTGATGGGTTGGAAATTCCTGAATCCAGAGCATCTGTTCTTAAACTTATTCTCCGAAACTCCACAGAGTATATGAACTATTTAACTGCAGATGTTCAAAGAAGAAGCGGATGGGATAGGAAATCTGGATATCCATCACTGTGGATTTTTGCTATACAGCATAATAAATGGGAGATCATTCCTTCAAATATAGGACCTTTATCACTGGATAAGGTTTGGCTCTTGGGGATGGAAGATCAGCGCCGCATTTTCGTTCGTGAACAACTTATGCCTTTCGTACCCGACGCCTTTAAAGATGCATGGACGATTCTAAGAGCTATAGGGGTATTCGCCCCAGAAGAGGCTCCACCTTCTCGTATAATTGAGGCGCTTCAAGATGTGGCCGCTAATATAAACTTTTTAAAAACAGAAAATTATAGGGCTTTAAGAGCCTATGTTCGGTCACTTTATGAATGGCTTGATGCTAGTTTCAGTCGAGACGACGAAGGCCAGACCACTTATGAGAATCTGCTTTTCAGACCGGTTCCTCTCCTTCAGGAGGGGGAGCTTGAATCGATAGATTTGCAAAACCTTCCGGTTGTTTATATCGAAGATGACAGCCAGAGATCTCGCTTTATACCTAGTTTTGATTCCTCTTTTAGTCTCCCTCTCCGTGCCGGTGGCGCTTCCAAAGGCGTGTTTTCCGCTTTTTCAGATGTTCTAGGGGAAGAACGCGTTCAAAGAACCAGCACCGCTAATATCGAGACAGGCTTTTTATTCTCGGATGAACCAAGCATATCCCTATTAGATTACCTTAAAAAAGAAGTTGGAGAAAACAGAAATTTTGATATTATTTCGGACTTAGGTGTGTTGATAGCCTTTGGTCGTTCTCAACAGCCGATGAATCCAAAGAAAGCAGATGGAGAATTCAAAAGGGTGTGGAATCGGTTGAAATCAACAAAGATCCATTTAGGGACATTCCGTGATTCAGAGAAGGGACATATAGTTATTTTCGATGAGCGTCATGAAATCGGCCCCATTCTCCAAGTTGCAAAACATGCAACACCAGAAGATGTTCTTTCCTCGTGCTGGCAAATATTCGGCCCGGCTTACCGAGATTTGTGGGCAGCCTTTACTGGAGCCGTTAAAACGGGTGACAGAGAAAGGTTCTTTTTAGAACGACAAATTGGATTTGCAGAGCGAGATGAAGTGGGCGCGGTGATCCAGCATTCTACAATTCACAGACTTCTATCCATCCAATCACTGCTTTATGCCATATGGCGAAAAACCAATATAGAAGTATCGGTTGATCGCTTTAAAAAGATCTGGGAAATAAAGAGTAGAAGTTTGGATGAAATGGCCGAATGGATTGGAATAGATTCTAATGTCCTTGCAACGTTACTTGACGAGGCGCAGGGCTTGACGAGTGAGGAAAATCAAGCACAATTTCTTGATCGGCTAGAAATTACCGTATCCGAATGGCAGATTGCTCGGGCCGAACTATGGCTTAAAAAAATCCACTTCAGTCAAACAATTAAGAGTTTTGAAAGAACAAAAAAATACCTGCTTGCTTACCTAATGGTTGATACAGCAAGGAAACAGACCATTGACCTCGACGCCGCAGAAACCCTTTTGGTAAAGTTCTCCAAAGTCACCTGTCCCATCAATCTAAGCGAAAGTTTCGCAGATTCGCAACTGGTTTCAAAAGGTCTTTTTTATGAAGTTGAGAAAATCCTTAATGATTGCATGGAATTTCAAGGAATTGAGAAAATAGCAAAAGCGATAGATGCTTTTAAGCATAAATCTTCACGAATTCTTAGGGGGATCAAATCAGGAAAGTACCGTCGTAAAGAGATAGACACATACTTTACACAAGATGAGAGGCAGCGCTCAGTAGATGCGGCTGAAGCCCTAAATAACCTTTTGAAGGTCGCCCAGGCACTTGCAGAGAAAAAAGGAGAATCTTTTGAAAAAGATGAGGTGAAGAAAGATATTAAAGTCGCTGCGTTTAGCGATGGTTGGTGGGCTAACCGATTTGCAGTTCTCAGAGCCGCTGGTAAAGCACTTTTTCGTCTGGTGCCTGAAACAGCAAAAGTGCTATCTAAAAAGCGCGCATTTTACCCACCAAGACCTTGGCAGGAGCTTTGGAAAAAATTTCCCGAACTGGGCCTCCCCTCTAAAGATGAAATTTTTATTAAGCCGGTTCCAAAAGTAACGATTTTAAATACTACAAAAACTGAAACCGCGTTCGATGAAGACCTTATGCTCGGTAGTAGTGGAGAAATTGGAGCATTGATGATTCAACGTATGAATGTCTCTCTGGATATGGCAGCATTAATCAACAGAGAAAGAGAAAAAGTCACTATTGAATGGTTAAACCGTGGCAGAAGGGTCAGAGGTGGAGGAGGCGGCCATTCTAATAATAAAGGAAAAGAGCAGAATGGATTGCTCGGTGAGATATTTGTATATGAAACTTTCAGACAAGTGCTTCCAGGATTTGATTACTCATGCTGGGTATCCGAAAACAGAGAAAAATACGGATTTGAGGCACCGAGTGACGCAAGTCGGGGCTATGATTTTGTTTACTTTGATTTAGAAAATATTATAACAGACCAAGCGTTAACAAACCTTTGTTTCATTGAGGTAAAATCGAGTGGGGATGACGGCTTAAAACCCTTTCCGATGACAACAAACGAGTGGGCCTGTGCCAGGGAATGTTATGACGGTAACGAAGAAGCGGTTTATATCATTGTTAGAGTTAGAAATGTGAGGATTTCTCCCGAAATATTTGATATAATTGTTGATCCTATAAAGCATTGGCATGAGGGACGCTTGGCCATTGAAAACAAGGATATATATATACAAGTATCCTTGAAAGAGATGAAGGGATAAGCCCGTTCCTAATGTGTAGTTAAGGCAAAGAACAATGGCAACAATGATTCCTGAAAATGTTGAGAGCTTCACAACGGAGGGTGAAAGGCAATTCTACCGTTTTCTTGAATCTGTTGCCAAACCTGATTCTCAATATATCGCATGGTATACACCCGATCTAAAAGGAAAGGAACCCGACTTTATTTTATTTGGTGATAAGGTTGGACTCATCGTTTTTGAAGTTAAAGATTGGGCCTTAGAGCAAATCCGGGAAGCAAACCCACAGCATTTCATTCTCAGTACGGGTGGAAAAACTAAATCTCGAAAAAATCCATTCCAGCAAGCCCGTGACTATTTCTTGTATGTAATGGACACCATCAAGAAAGATGGTCGTTTAGTTTCAAAAGAACCAGGTTACCATGGAAATCCTAAGATCCCCATAAACTACGGTGTTATATTTCCAAACATCAATAAATATGAATACACCCAAAAAGAATTCGATCGCGTGATAAGCACCAACAAAGTCTTTTTCTGGGATGACATGCATTCAGCATCGGATATTTGCACGGATACAACAGGCAGTTGTTTTCTACAGACGCTTTTAAAGATGTTTACCCCTCAGTTCAGTTTTACGATTACCGGCAAGGAATTAAATCATCTTAAACAACTTATTTTCCCCATCGTCAGGATTGAACTTCCGGAAAGAAAATCAGAATTTCCTTACGAAAAACGAATCCATCGCCTTAAGGGGCTGGACAATCATCAGGAAGCAATCGCCAGAAAATTTGATGGTGGACACAGAATTATCATCGGCCCTTCTGGCAGCGGCAAAACGTTAATCCTTGTGCATAAAGCAGCTTTCTTGTTGAAATATAACCCTGACATCAAGAATATTCTTTTTGTCTGCTACAACATCACACTCGTCAATTACATTAAAAGGTTATTAGCTGACAAAGAAGTTCCTCTGGGGGAAAGTGGTGTTCGTGTTTTGCACTTTTATCAACTCTGCTCTGAAATAATCGGTGAAGACGTCGCTTATGAGAATGAGTCATCAGAGTATTATGAAGTGATCGATCAAGAGACACTATCAAAGGTTCAAGATTTCAATATGAGGTACGATGCAATCCTGATGGATGAGGGTCAGGACTTTTCAGATGATATGTACAAGATCGTTACCTCCCTGCTGAATCCAAAAACAAACAACTTCACGATAGCTCTTGATGACAACCAGGACATATACCGGCGTGATTCTTCCTGGAAAGACGTTGGTGTTAAGGCCCGTGGACGAGTACACAAAATTCCCCACACCTACAGGAACACCAAAGAAATATCGGAATTCGCTTCTAAATTTATTAGGGAAAAAGCCCCCCAAATCGAAACTAAGAAAGAGAATCAGCTTAAACTATTTCCTGACTTTTTCGATTTCAGCGGCCCGAAGCCCGAACTGAATCAATTCCAGGACATTGAGTCAATTACAAAATACGTTGCCACCAAAATAGCAAAAATAATTGATGAAGAGCGTTGTCCTTATTCAGAAATCGCCGTCATATATTCCATTAAGGCTCCTGAGGGGGTCAAACAACCCCTTCCCCTGATGGTTGGAAAGATCTTGGAAGCTAACGGCATTCTGAGCAGTTGGGTGTCAAAAAATTACAGATCGAAAAAATCTTACGACATAACCACAAACACAGTAAGCATATCCACAATCCACAGCGTAAAGGGATTTGATTTTTCACACGTGTTTTTGCTGGGGCTCGATTATCTTGAAGGCAAGCGATGGTCAGAGGATCAGATAAATAGGCTAACTTACGTTGCAATTACAAGAGCACGATACCAACTCTTTATTCCCTACATTCATCAAAATGCATTGATAAAGAGATTGGAAAGTTGTGTGTAGCCTAACGTATTTCCAAATCGCTAAACATGCTCATCAGTTAAAAAACTACTGAAATTTTGACCTTATCTGACAATTACCCATGATATAATTGTTTGAATGCGCAATTGAGCTGAAAATTCAATAAGGCACGAATTGCAAGGTGAAAAACACAGTTAAAATTTTCATTCTTTTCCTCACAATGGGCCCTATTCCGAAATTTTATGCTGAAGAATCTTTTTTATTCCTAAAGGATGGGCAACATTTTGAGCAAATAACATGCATTATGTTGGCTTGAAAAACCGGAGTGAAAATATATTTATTGAAGGAGGCCTCTATGATCATTCGCTTTGGGATAGATCTCGACGGCTTGTTGCCTGATCGGCCCCAATCGAAACTTGGTTACCTAACTGTCGGGCCAAACAGATTCCTGTCAATTCTCGAAACTCAGCTTGGTCTTGGGGCACCTTCCGTATCAGCTGCAGCACGGTTGGTTCAGTACCGTGCGTGTTTAAGTGAACTCGATACAGCAAATCGATTCTATCATCAGTCCTTTCAAATTGATGAGCTTGGAGTAACAAGAACTCTACTGAACTGGCGTGACGTATGGTACCTGGCCGGCTGGGACGGAAAAATCTCCAAAAATGCAGGTCAACGATTAAATGACATGGCTGCAATTGAAACGCTTGCACGCCGGAAGGTCGCGCCATCTATGGGTGAACGTCAGCAGGCCGTATTGGATGTCCTGAAAAAACGGAAAACTCAGGTTGAAAAGGTCCAGCTCGTAGATGAATTTGATGATATCCCGCACCTTTGGCAAGATATTATTTCTAATTTTAAAGTTGAAGAACTCCATATCGATAAGCGCCGTCCGGGTGCAAAGACCGGGTCCGATCTTTTAAATCTTCAAAAAGCGCTATGGTCGCTGAGAAATGAAAACAGAACAAAAACACCTGAAGTTAGAATGAAAGGAGACGGCAGTGTAATTGTTCTGAAAGCCCGATCCAAAGCGGTGTCTGCCCGCCTGATCGCCGAATATATAAAATTGAAGCCTCAATCCAAAAGGCCTGCTGTAATAACGGGCAAAAGCGGGCTTGAATTCGATGAGGCTCTCATCAGTGTTGACGAACCCAGGTGCGGTTTTCAGAAACCATCAAATTGGAGGCCGGTTTTGCAGATTGTTCCATTGGCTCTCGGCTTGATCTGGGAGCCGCTTGACCCGTCAGTGTTGCTTCAGTTCCTGACACATCCTGTAGGTCCATTACCTTTCAGGGTTCGCAGCAGGTTAGCCTCTGTTGTATCTGAACATCCAGGAATCGGAGGCACACCGTGGCAAAAGGCATTGTCCAAAATAATGGAATCTGAAAAGGAAAAACGTGGGGCAGATGAAGATCAACTCAAAGCTTTAAACGAAGAAATCAGTTATTGGCTGCAGCCGCCACGGTTCACTACAGACCTGGGCGCACCGGTCACCTTAATTGCGGAACGCTGCTCAAAAGTCGGCAAATGGCTGGGAAGATTGCTCGGTATCGAAGAGAACCCCCATCAAAAAGCTCTTTACGCATCGGCCCTGAGACAGGCAATGGATATATCTCAAGCGCTGGATGAATTGTCGACTCAAGGTGTAAGAAAAATTGATCAACAGCAACTCTATCGCCTCTTGGATCAAGTGTACGGATCAGGGGGCGACATTCCTGATATATACGCTGAATGCCTACACGTTTTAGCGGCTGATAATCCTGCTGCTTTTATCAACATCTGCGATGAGTTGGTATGGTGGGATTTCTCCATGCCGAATCTTACACAGCCTTACCCCTGGACCGGAAAAGAAGTTTCGGTACTGGCAGAGAATAATGTTCAATTACAATCGCTGGATACCGTTCTCCAGTATCTTGCAAAGACATGGCTGCGACCGGTGCTGTCGGCCTGCAAGCGGACAATTTTTGTTCTTCATGAATCCGATGAAGCCCATCATCCTCTGTGGGACCAAATTACAACGTGCACCGGAGGTTGGAAGGAATTGGACGTTGAAATATTTTTGCAGCAAACAAAGAAGTTTCCATTGCTCTCGGTAACAAGCACCCCGATAAAACACAATCCTCTGCCGCTTTTTGAAAGATGGTGGCATCTAAAAGACGGCAAGCTGCTGAGTAAACGCAAAAGAGAATCTTATTCAAGCCTGGAAACATTTATCAAAAGTCCCTATCAATGGGTGTTGGGACACAAAGCAAAACTGTATGCCGGCAGTCTGACTGAACTTTCAACCGGCAACCAGTTAAAAGGAACGCTGATCCACAGGTTGTTTGAGGACTTTTTTACAAAGCATAACAATTGGAGCAGCCTGCAAAAAAACTCCATAAGCCGGTGGGTGAATGAACGATTGAAACGCTTGATCGAGGAAGAGGGCGCCGTGCTGCTAAGACCCGGCAAAACAATGGAGCGTGAATTATTTCAGGAAACAGGCCGAAGGGCTCTCTTATCTCTGGTAAGGCACATGAAAGAAGCCAGGATCAAAGACGTCAAAGTGGAAAATTACGAGGAAGCTCGTTTTACCGGCGGAGATCTTGCAGGATACATGGATATGTTGCTGGTAGATCAAGAAGGGCGTGAAATCGTTTTGGATATCAAATGGGGAGGGCTTCCGTATCGTGCTGCTGATCTGAGAAACAACAATCATCTACAGCTGGTAATCTATTCATACTTAAGAAAGCAAAGAAGAAAAGGCAGACGTTGGCCTGAACAGGCCTATTTCATTATTGAAAACGCGCGGCTACTTGCCCAGAATAACACCATTTTCCCGTCGGCATTAGTGTTCGGCACAGAGACGGGAGAGACCGCCAAGGATCTTTGGAAAAAATTTGAAGTTACTTGGCAATGGCGGCGTAAACAAATGAATAATGGAATTGTCGAAGTCACCGTGACAGGTACGGAAGCAGATTCGGAATCGATTCCTCCGGAAGATGGTATGACTATCGAGGAACATAATGATCACTTTAACGATTACAGTGTATTAACCGGCTGGGGAGAAAATGCATGAGCAAAAAGATTCGGTTTATAAGTGCGGGAGCCGGTAGCGGTAAAACATTCAGACTCACAGAAGAGATGGAAAAAGCCCTGACAAAAGGCCGCATACGTCCTGCCGGTATTATCGGCACAACATTTACTAAAAAAGCCGCAAGAGAATTGCGTGAGCGTGTGAGGCAGCGATTAATTCAAAACGGCAAGCTTCAGCTGGCAAATGAGATGGAACAGGCCATGATTGGAACAGTTAACAGCGTATGTGGGCAGCTGCTCAAGCGGTTTTCTTTTGAGACGGGCTTATCACCTGAGCTGGAGGTGCTGCCTGAAGAAGAGGGACAACTGCTTTTTAACCAGGCCCTGGAAGCTTCCATTTCTCTTGAACAAGTTCGTTTGCTGAATGACATTTGTTTACGATTGGACATCCAAGACTGGAAAACCAATGTAAAACACATTACTGACGCTGCCCGTGCCAACAATGTGAATCCCAAAACGGTCAGAGGGTTTGGCAAGAAAAGTGCCGATGAATTGCTATATTTTTTTCCTAGACCAGCAAGGAATGATTTGTACGCTATATTTTATAAAAAAATCACCAGTGCGATAAAGGGTATAGAGAATAATGATGATTCAACCAAAGGGACCAAAGGCTATCTTGACTTATTGAAACGAATTCAACCTGATGTCAAAGAAAAGCGGTTAAAATGGAGCCTTTGGGTCAAACTGAGCAAAGCCCTGCCGACCAAACGGAGCATGGCCTTGGGGGAATCTGTTCAGGATGTCGCCATTCAATACGATAAGCATCCTATGCTGCATAAAGATATACGGCAGTGCTGTGAGATGCTGTTCACTATCGCAGCTGCTACACTGGACCAATATCAGGAATTAAAAAAGAAAGGAGGCCTCATTGATTTTATCGATCAAGAAAAGCTGATGTTGGAGGCACTGGAAAATGCATCAATCCTCCAAACGCTCAATGAAGAGCTTGATCTACTACTTGTCGATGAGTTCCAGGATACCAGCCCCATTCAGCTGGCCTTGTTTCTGAAACTGGCATCTGCGGCCGAGCAAGTAATATTTGTTGGAGATGTAAAGCAAGCAATATATGGTTTCAGGGGGACTGATCCTGAATTAATGCTGGCTGTGCTTCGAGCCGTACGGGCTGAGGGCGGCAAAACGGATGTCATTGAAAAATCATATAGATCCCGCCCGGCTTTGGTTGCTTATCATAATGCGATTTTTTCGGTTGCCTTTTCAGACACAATTCCTAAAAAGCAAATAGAGCTCAAGCCTGTGCGAAAGGAGATCAAAAACGAATCCGCCTTAGAGCACTGGTGCTTAAAAGATGGAAGCAAAGGCCTTCGGGCTGTGGCGCTGGCTCAAGGTGTAATGAAGTTGATAGAATCCGGACATAGAGTTGTCGATCCGCTGTCAAATCAGGTTAGGCCGGTTCGTTTTGAAGATATTGCAGTTCTGGCCAGGACAAATGATAACGTCGAACTGCTGGCGGAAGCACTTTCAGCAGCAGACATTCCTGTAAAAAGAGAGCGTGCCGGGCTTGCAAGTACTCCGGAAGCCCATTTGGCACTTGCCTGTCTGCGGCGCATGGCGGATCCTTATGATACTCTGGCAAGTGCAGAAATTGTGGCGTTGAGTGAATGCAAAGAAACGGGCACATGGTTGCAGGATCGTCTGGAATATCTTGATTCGGGAGCGCCCGGACATCTATGGGGTGATAGTGAGTCATCCGGAAATCCATTGATCAAGAGTCTAATGCAGCACCGCGATCGTATCCGATACCTGGCACCGTCGGAGGCCTTAGCGCATGCAATTAATGTTGCCGATGTTAGGCGTATTTTAGTCGGATGGGGGCCGCAACAACAGCGGGCCAGGCAGCGCCTGCAAAACATAGATGGACTTATCGGATTGGCAGAGGAATACGAGGACCATTGCAGCACTCAGCGCCAGGCCGCGACGATTGCCGGCTTTTTGTTATGGTTTAAGGAACTCGCGGATGCTGGTATGGATCACCAGCCTGAAGACCCCAAAACCAATGCAGTTCAAATGTCAACTCATCACGGTGCCAAAGGCCAAGAATGGCCTGTGGTAATCGCAACAGATTTTGAGGGTAATTTGTGGTCGCGGCTTTGGCAGTTAAATGTCTTTTCTGAAAGCAAAACAATTGATTTAAATGATCCGCTTTCCGGACGTCGCATTCGCTATTGGCCATGGCCTTTCGGCGGACATTCCGCCGGAATTAATGTGAAAGACCGAATCCAAGAATCGGAAACCGCCAAGACAATTTTGAATCAGGACATAGCTGAGGCTAAACGGCTGCTTTATGTCAGCATGACTCGTGCTAGGGACCTGTTGATCCTGCCTCTTCCCGAGAAAAAGCCAACTGGACCATGGATGGAGACGCTCAATGCTGGATGGATGGTACCGAACGGCAAAGAGTTAAAACTGCCGAACAAATTAATTGTTCCTGCAGCTCAACGAGAATTTGAGGCAAAAGACTTCGCGGAATCTGATAAAAGGGACAAGTATAAACCTTTATGGTTCGGACCGAGACAAGATCCTGTCGAGAAGCTTCCGGCAAGTGTGAACCCATCGTCTATGTCTGAAGCGGAGCGAGCTTCTGTAGTAGAGACAAAGGCTATCGGGAAAAGAATTGCAATTAAAGGTACCCCTGAAATGGAGCTGGTTGGAAATGCTTTGCATGGAATAATTGCAGCGGAAATTGTCAATCCAGGGTTGGAAGATAACGTTTCGACGACTCAACGCATTATTGACAACTATGGGTTAACTCGTCACCTAAATGCTGGCGATGCAATTTCATCTGCATGTAATTTTTACGATTATATTAAAGCGACTTTTCAGCCGAAGCGTATATTTATCGAATATCCAGTAGAACATGTACTGAAAAACGGTCAGGTAGTGAAAGGCTGGATCGATGTATTAATCGAGACCAAATATGGCTGGGTTATCATCGACCACAAAGCTTCCCCAAGGCCACGCAATGAATGGGAAACTGAAGCTTTAAAATATTCCGGCCAGTTAAAAGCATATAAGAATGGAGTTGAAGCAGCAACGGATAAAAATGTATTAGCAAGCTGGATTCATTTGCCGGTGGTTGGAGGGATGGTACATGTGGCCTTATAGATCAAATCCAACAATCAAAAAGAATGTAACTACAGATTCCATTAATGAATATATCCAGCGACGCTTAAGCTATAATGATTCATTCAAGGAGTCATACCCCTTGGGGCAAGGAGTATTAATTTGATGTTAAGGTGAAATTTATGAGACCTAACGTTACTTTTTGGAAATACTGCAAATCTAACCGACAAATTTGTAGCAAAACACTAAACTTTATATGTAAAAATGAATACTCTTTAGTTTGGGTTCAAAAAAATGATCTTAATGAAATCCAAGAACGATTTGAAAGGAATGAAAATATACTATTCCGATGGTCGACTTCAAGTTCTTATGTGGATTTCATTGCCCAAAAGTTACTAGTTAATAGTCAGGATCTTGCCAATTTTGTCCATACAGGCTATTTTGATAAAAAGCGAACTTACAAACCTAATAGAGAAACAAGGGAAAAATGGATCTTTAGTACGATTAAAAAATTAAATGAAACATTACCTGATCAAGAAGGAAAGCTGAATCAATCGCATGTTAGAAATAGTCCCATTGCTTCTGAATTTATAAAAAAAGGAAATGCAAGAGTTGATAATTCAGGGCGGGCTTATGCTGGCAGCCAGCTTCAGATACAGATCTATGTGAACCGAAAGTCGGATGAACTTTCTCAAAGTATTCTACGTGCCCTGCCATCGATTAGTTCCTTAAAAGAGAAGCTTCATTGGGTTTCACCCCGTGAAAACAAAAAATTCATCGAGTATAAGGATAAAGCATTTCTAAAAGCGGTTAAGCTAGAGCATTTTGCAGAGGAGTTAAACGAATTCTGGCCAAAAGGTGGCCCAAGTTGGGATGCACTCGCAATCATTGAACCTCAAGAGGATCTCGATCGTCAAGGAGTCTTACTTATTGAAGCTAAGAGTCGTCCCCCTGAGATTTATGGTCCTAAATGTCGGGCATCACTAAAATCCCGCCGAAAGATTGAAGTTTCGCTTGAGAAGACAAAACAGTGGCTTGGCATTTCAGCCGAGGCCGACTGGACGGGCCGGCTCTATCAATCGGCCAATCGTCTCGCACACCTTTTTTTCCTTCGCAAGATTGTCAAAATCCCTGCATGGCTTGCCAATATATATTTCCTCAATGATCCTCATTCGCCAACTATCCGGGGCGAATGGCAGGCAGCACTATCTAATACTAAAAAAGAATTAGGTTTAAACGATATTATTGTTCCACACACAGCTGACCTTTTTCTGGAAGCCTATAATCGACGCGAATTATTAAGACCAAACGAATACAAAATATGATGAGGGTCGAACATGAAAAATATAATGAAGCAGATAATTGCTGCCACAGATTCAGAAAAAGACGGATATTGCCGAATCACGCATAAAAGGGGTTGGCTTGATTTTCTTGAAGATGCAAATTTACCCTTCACTCCTCAAGAGCTACACAGTACCTTCTGGGAGGTCATTGATACAGGACAAAACAGGCCCCGTGGAGACAAGCTGTTATATCTACGCAAGAGATATAATTTCACAATTACGAAGGATAAAAAGCCATATAGAACCGAGGAAGCGCTTGAAAGGTTTATCACTGTTTCGAACACGGATGATTTCTTTAATCAGGTTCCCATAGGTGGGAAAAAGGAATCTATTGATATCGGAATAAGAGAAGGAAATTCAAAAATAACTTTTGTTGAATTGAAAGCATGGCAAAGTTCTGATAGCCCAATTTATGCAATTGTCGAAAGCCTGAAAAATCTAACTCACTATAGAATTATCAAAAAGAGAAAGATAAAAGCTATGAATAAATTTGATGAAGTTGAAGTTATGATTCTTGCACCTTTAGAGTATTACCAATCCTATGGGTTGCTAGATGGTGAAGGGAATAAAACTGAAGACAAAATAAAACCGTTTCAAAATATTTTAAACGAATTTAGCTTGGCCTTCAAAACAAAAATATCTTTCTTAACACTCAAACTTGATTTTGACAATTGCATAAGCAAATGCATCGAAATATATGATGAACTTGGCGTGAAAGGGCAACAGAGTGTCTCCATTTCAATTCGACACAGCATCCCAGAGCTCCAAAGGAAAAACTGGGACATTCTATTAGTTTCGAGCTGAAAGCTTACAAGATCTCAATCAAAATATTTAATACTATGAAGCTTGTAATACATCGTGGAGCCCATCAAGTTGGAGGCAGCTGTGTGGAATTGACTTACAATGATGCCACTATTCTAATAGATGTAGGCCTCCCGCTGGATCATGATTTTAGCGATGATCCAGGATACCACCTGCCACAGCCGCTTTTTGAGGAGTTGAGAAACGGCAACAAAAAGATCGATGCCGTAATTCTATCCCATGCCCACCTGGACCACTATGGCTTGGCCGACATGCTACCTGAAGGTACTCCGGTATATTGTGGAAAGGCCTCTTCAGACCTAATGGCAATAACCGGACAAATGAGTCCTGAGAAGGCACAGTCTTTAGAACTAAAGTTTTTCAAAGCCTGGAAGGAATTTCAGGTTGGAACATTTTCAGTGATGCCCTACCTCATGGACCATTCAGCTTTTGATGCATATGGCTTTCTCATTTCTGGCGGCAGCAAGAGTCTGTTTTACACCGGAGATTTTCGGGGGCACGGAAGAAAGGCAAAGCTTCTGGACCGCATGGTGCAAAATCCTCCAAAAGTCAATGCTCTGCTGATGGAGGGAACCCTTATCGGCGAGCGAACAAATGAATTAACAACAACCGAACAAGATCTCGAAAACCAATTTGCCAGTGTAATTAAAAAAACTCCGGGGATTGTGCTGGTCACTACTTCCAGCCAAAACATCGACCGGCTCGTTACCATATTCAAGGCCACAATACGTACAGATCGAAAACTAATCATCGATTTTTACACTGCGGAAATCCTTGAACGATTAAAAACATATGCAAAACTACCCCAGGCTTCATGGCCCCAAATCAGGGTGTGTTATCCGCAACTTCTTGCACGAAGGTTTGAGAAGCTGGGTTTAAACGACATCCTGACCAGGCATCGCCAAAACGGCATAAAATGGGCTCAGGTTAGAGAAATGGAGAACAATGCCGTAATGTTGATTCGTGCGGGATTCCTTTTCGATCTAAAAAGATTTTTAAGCCTTGAAGATGCCACATGGATTTATTCTCTGTGGCCCGGGTATTTTGAACGGAGCAAACCCTTACGAAATCTAAAATCTTATCTTGAAGATAAAGGTGTTCGATATGAATACCTGCACACCAGTGGCCATGCAAAACTTGAAGATTTAAAAAAGCTGGTTGACGCAATGGCCCCTGAAATGGTTATACCTATTCACAGCTTCCATCCGGAGAAGTTCAAAGATTATTTTCCAAACGTAAGGCTTGTGAATGATGGTGAAATCGTGAATTTGTAAAATGTAAAGGTTCTTAGGTTCAAACTCAAAACTAAAAAGGGAGGAAATTGATGACAAAGGCTGAATTGATCGAAGAAATGGCAAAAGATGCAAAAATTTCTAAAGCTGCTGCAGGTGCCGCTCTAAATTCGTTCATTGGTGGTATTACACAAGCGCTTAAGAAAAAAGACGGAAAGGTGACACTGGTAGGATTTGGCACTTTTGCAAAAGTCCGTCGGAAAGCCCGGAAGGGTCGTAACCCTCAAACAGGGGAACCGATCAAAATTAAAGCAAGGAATACTGTAACATTCAAAGCAGGCAAAAAACTAAAAGACGCTGTATAAATATTAAGGGCGGTTTATTTGACTTTGAACATCAAATAGGCCGCCCTTATTTTTCTGGAAAAATATTGTCTTTTTCAGACAGATCCCGCCCCAGGGCCACAATAATCTTTCTTTTCGTTTCCAGTCGGCAACTCAATCCTTTTTCAATTCGGCTGATAGTCAATGCAGACACTCCAGCCTTTCTGGCCAGTTCTGTCTCGCTCATAAGGAGTCCATTTCTGATCTGTTTAACCAAGTTGTGGCTCGACTTACCCTCCTGTATCAGGTCGAAGCTTCTATAACACATTAATTTCATTGACACAATCGTTATATATCAGTAATTTTATCTGAACACACAATCTTTAATCCCAATTTTATCAAAGGAGCGCGTATGGCACTAACAAAAGCAGATATTGGTAATTCTATTAAAAGGCAGTTCAGCTTCACAAAGAATCAGTCTGTTGAAACAATCGAAACCCTGTTGGAAATCATGAAAAAGACCCTTGAATCCGGTGAAGATATCCTGATCAGTGGGTTTGGAAAATTCGGTGTTAAAGAGAAAACAGAACGTAGAGGCAGAAATCCTGCAACTGGTGTACCGTGTGAGATTAAACCTAAGAAACTGCCTTTCTTTAAGTGTGGGAAGGAACTGAAAGAACGAGTTAATGGGTAACAGTCGATTAGTCTATTCAGCAGAATTAGGTAATATCTTTCCTTCATGCGGAAATCCAACTGCAAAGTGCATCTGCAAAAAGAAAAAGGTCAAAAAAAACAGCAGGTATATCCCCCTTTTTTCATTCGGCTTTAGGTTTAACTATTCCTACAAACTGATTCAGCTTTTCGGCTATATCATTTGCTCGACGCTCGCAGAATTTATCATAGGAGTCAAGTTCGAGCAAGTCATTTTTTCCAATCATGACAGACTGGATCGCGGCAGATTTCTTTTGACCTCTGGTAAGTTCACCGTATGCACCCTTTGGTGAATCGCCCCTTAAGTCCCCTAACGCTTTATTGTCATGTTGTGAAATCAGAGCATAGTTCGCCATGGTATTAGCCTTAGCCATGGGGAGGTCATTGTCCAAAAAAAGCTGTTTGGGGAAAATGTGATGGACCTCAAGATCTACATCTGCGAGGTAGCAACCATCAATCCACGATTTTGCCTTTTGGGCCACAAGATATGCAAGGTACACTTGCATCAGAGATGAAACCATGCGGCGTTCCTGCAAAACATCTTCTTGGGTAATGGGATATTTCTCTTTCTTTAGAATTTTTTTGATTAGAAGGTTAGCGCCTCGATTATCTTTCGTTGCGTTTTTAATTGGATTAACATACTTATTGATAGTGGTATCTACAGACCCGGAAAAAAGCTTTCTTAGTGCTGACAGGCACAAAAACTGTTTAATGAAATCCTTGTCCTTATTGATAATTTTCGACCCATGATTATGCTGGACCAAATATGCGATAGGAATCAAAGCGTTTGTAGAAGGAAGCCATCGCCGTGTTGTCCATCCCATTTCATTTATCACAAAATCGTTAACACTCTCGAGGCATTTACGGGTTGCTTCCCATGTTTGCTTGATATTTCTCCCATTTTTATCTTGAAAAAAATTGCTTTTCGTTTTAGTCTCGAGCAAAAGATTAGCACTGTCGCGATGCAGAGTTGCAAGGCATCGCACAATAAAAGCGAAATCATAGCCTAACGCTCTACTTTTGTCACTCATCATAAATTTACGCATTTTGGGCAGCAAATCCACTGTTCTTTCTTGTGCAAGTTGAGCTGCCTGAATATCGCCCGCCTTAAGCGTCGTCCCTCCACTGTTCAACCTGGCAAAGATCTCAATCGCGACCTCGGTTTCTTCTGTTTTAATTCGTTCAATTGTAGCCTTCTTAGTATCGAACATTCTGCTCGCTTTCTGCAATTTCTGCGAGAAGCTTATCCTGTCAGGTTCTGTAATATCGTTCGATTCTTTTATCTTTTCTAGTATTCCATCAGTATCGACGCTGCTGTTGATGGGGACAAGAGCAGAAAGAGGAACAAGTGTCGGGTCTCCACGATCCAACCGTTTGATAACGCCCTTATATTGATCTCCCATTACAAACTTCTTCTTATCATCTTCATCGCGTAACACATCGAAAAATACTTTTGACTCAAGGCTGTCAGTTCCCTCCGCTATAGCTCTTGAAATGCTGGTCAATCGCTGTTGGCCGTCCAAGAGGTAATCAAAGGGATGATTTGGAATAGGTGTCCTTAATTTTTGTTGTTTGTCTGATTGCCATAAATAGAAAGCACCTATCGGCCATCCGTTATAAAGAGAATCCATCAGCTTGATTACCTGTTTTTGCTTCCAAACATAATCTCTTTGCATAATTGGTAGCTGAATCTCGCCTGAATCAAAAGCGCGGACTAAATCCAAGATATTTTCATATTCTGGCATCGTACCCCCCCTTATTCAAAGATGTATCCATTAAAAATAAATCCAATAAAACATGTATTTTTCACTATTTCGATCCTTAATATTCACTCTAAATTCTAAATAGCCAAATCAATTACGATAATACTATGCAAGCCAGATGTGGGTCAATCTTAAAATATTCAGAGGGCATTCAATAAAGCGAACTACAGACCTGCCCCCGCTCGAGGAATAGACTTCGCGTCCAATCGCTGGGCCAAAAAGAGAAGTCACTCGACATTTCCGATTGGGGATCAATTCTCTCCTGTTCGTAATACTGTTATTGCTGACATTGAAAAGCTATTAAATAAAATAGATGGGTGATTTCTGTAGCGTCCAAAATAGAGGATAAGCGATGAAGATTTAAAATGATCATTAACAAAACGATGCTGACTTGTCAAACAAGGCTAACAATTTCGAGTGATAACTTATTAATTAAATGGATATTATATTCCAAGTAAAGCACTAACAAGTGCTCCCTAACGGTTTTTGTACAAAACCTCCATCAATTTCACTTCAGCAAGAGTATCTTGTTTGCAATATTTTCTTAAATCCTTATAGATTTTATTTTTATCTTCTTCGGAAACCATATTTTTAATACAACTCAAATATAAAATAGAAGCAGTTCCTCCATCTTGAATTTCCAATTTAT
>JBHPCZ010000052.1:0-22101 GCA_042573625.1 Thermodesulfobacteriota bacterium | reverse complement strand
GTCGTGAACGTACAGAACAAGAATTCAAAACACTGTTTGAATCATCAGGATTCAAACTTTCCCGAATTATAGCCACAAAAGAGAGTGTTTGCGTAATTGAAGTATTTCGATTATAGTTTATGAATTAAAGATGTTAAAAGATATCTTGAATCTAAACGTCCAATTCTTAGGGGCGAACAAAAGCTTTGAGTCAGACGCCTAACGCTGTGACAGTTTGGATCTACCGATTCTTAGAGTCTCTTAAAGTTGCTTAGCGGCTTTGTTTTTCCCGGCGCTGCTCAAGCTTGACGTTATCTGCCAATCAAGCAAAGGTAAAACATATGCTAAAAGTTGACCCTCATCCTGATTATCCTCAAGAGGATGGTAGGTATCTAAGGGGGAATGATTTTTCCCCGGTTGCCGTGGCCATAATTTTGAATTGTGACGGAGACAAAATCCCTCCCGAGCTTGAGAGTCTCGTAAGGGCCGGGATAGAAACAGGGGCCGCTCTATCTGGCACAGTGCAGACCGAAAATATCGGGTTTGAGAAAATTGTATGCAACATTGTAGCGAACCCTAACATACGCTATCTAATCGTCGGAGGGCCCGAGTCTACGGGGCATTCGACTGGCGAGGCTTTAAAGGCTCTCATTCAACACGGCGTTGATGACAAGAAACGCATCATTGAGACCGATGCACCCCACCCTTTTCTGTTTAACCTGTCCATGGAAATGATTGAGCGTTTCCGTAAGCAGTTGTCGGTTATTGATCTTCAATTTGAAGGAGATCCGGATCTAATCAGAAAGGCTGTTTGGTCATGTTACCAGGAAAGCCCCGTGGAGTTTCGCGGTTATTCGTTGTACGATCCTGGTGCATATCCCGAGCCGCCCCTCAGTGGCAAGTTGACATTGCGCGTAACCCAGCCATGGGCTGTGGAGGACCTTGATGATAAAGAACGTGAAGCAAAGAGAAAAGCTCGGGAACTTATTGAAAGGTTAAAGGCCAGATCAAAAAAAGGGCAAGAGAAAAACACATAGGCATTTAAGCAGCAGATAACCAAATCACTGGAGGTGACGTGGAAACGCTGACGCGTTTCCACGACACCTCAGTTCCACGTTATACTTGGAAAAAAACAAAATAATATGATGGAGGTAGGGTATGAATTTATTTGAAGTCAACTCACAAACATGTAACAAGGACGGAATATGTGCTGCCACTTGTCCAGCGGGCATCATTGCAATGCAAAACGGTGAATACCCTACGCCTACTGCCGATGCTGAAGATGTGTGCATTCGATGCGGCCATTGCGTGGCAGTCTGTCCTACAGCAAGCCTCTCCCACCGCGAGATGTCGATTGAAAAGTGCCCACCCATACAAAAAGAACTACACCTTTCCATCGCGCAATGTGAACAATTTTTACGCGCCCGGCGCTCTATAAGAACATACAAAGAAAAATCGGTGCCTAAAAACGAACTTTTAAAATTGGTCGATCTTGCCAGATATGCCCCAACCGGACACAATTCTCAGAGTGTGGAGTGGCTTGTTTTGGGGAACAGGAATGAATTAAATCATTTTGCCGGGATCACCGTTGACTGGATGCGCTGGATGCTTGACAACATGTCGGAAATAGCGTCGTTTCTACATTTGGACAGGGCGATCCGTCGATGGGAAGAGGGAAAGGATATCATCCTTCGAGATGCACCTATTGTAATAGTTGCGCATGCAGCAAAGGACGATCGTGCAGCTCCGACTTCCAGCACCATCGCTCTGTCCTATCTGGAATTGGCCGCAACCAGCATGGGTTTGGGGTGCTGCTGGGCAGGCTATTTCCATGCCGCAGCAACGACTTTTCCCCCTATGATTGAGGCTTTACCGCTTCCCGGAGGTCATCAATGCACGGGATCAATGATGGTGGGTTATCCCAAGTACAAATATCACAGACTGCCATTACGGAAACCACCGGAAATCACATGGCACTTATAATAATATTACATAACCAGGCGCTCCAGCAGAGACCAAAAACCTTGCGGCTTTTGGTCTCTGCTGAGCTTTTCGTTATGGCTTGGAGATAGATATGAAAACCATAGGAATAATTGGAGGCATAGGCCCAGAATCGACAGTTGATTATTACAAAGAGATTATTGCAGCATTCCAGGCACAGTATTCTGACTTGGCATACCCTGAAATTATTGTCTACAGCGTAAATATGAATGAACTTATGAAGTTCGTTGAAACTAAGAATTGGACCGGACTTTCTGAGTGGTTATTAGAAAAAATTGTTTCTCTTCACCGTGCTGGTGCCGAATTCGCTGCAATCGCTTCAAACACACCACATATCGTTTTTGATGAAATCAAAACAAAATCACCTATACCACTGTTGAGCATAGTCGAGGCAACCTGCAATAAAGCCAAAGAAATGGGTTTGAAAAATGTTGGTCTGATGGGCACAAAGCTCACAATGGAGGCGGAATTTTACAGAAAACCATTTATTTCAAAAGGGATATCGGTCGTTGTTCCTTCGGAGGAGGAACAACAGCTCATCCACCATAAATTATTCTCAGAGATTGAATTAGGAGTCTTCAAGGACTCGACAAGAGACGAATTATTGTTTATCGCCAAAAAAATGGTGGATGAGGAAGGAATTGACTCATTAATTCTAGGATGCACCGAATTGCCGCTGATATTAACGGAAAGTAAATACCGTATTCCCTTTTTGAACACTTCGGCCATTCATTGTGAGAGCATCATAACATACTGTATTGAAAAATAAGAAGCCATGACAAGGGCATTGAGCAGGACGCTCCTTTCGTCGCGTCTCTCATGCCCGCCGTTATGTGAAGAGGAGCGTACAGAAAGTGTTGACTGAAATCCACTTTATTTTGACATACGCATGCAACTTCGAATGTGATCATTGCTTTTTATACAGCAGCCCTAAGTCGCAGGGCACTTTCACGACAAGTCAGGTTGCTAAGGTCCTGGATGAGGCAGGAAAAATCGGCACTGTGAAATGGATATTCTATGAAGGAGGGGAGCCATTCCTATTCTTTCCTTTATTAAATGAAAGTATCAGGCGTGCCAGTGCAAAAGGCTTTAAGGTTGGTGTGGTAACAAATGCCTATGGCGCTAATTCAGAAGAAGACGCTGAATTGTGGTTAAGGCCTCTTGCAGAATCGGGTGTATCGTTTCTCAGTATCAGCAATGATACGTTTCATTACGGAGAGGAGTCGGAAAACCCAGCAACCATTGCCTCATCTGTTGCAAAGAGGCTTGACATTGAGACTTCACCAATCTGTATCGACCCACCGAAGGTTTTACAACCATCTTCAAATGCGGAAGGTAAGGGACATCCTGTCGTTGGCGGAGGAGCTATGTTCAGAGGACGAGCGGTCGAAAAGCTGGCTGAAAATCTCCCTCTCAGGCGATGGGACGAGTTATGTGAATGTCCGTACGAGGATCTTGAGTCGCCTTATAGGGTGCATGTTGATCCATATGGAAATGTTCATGTCTGTCAAGGGATCAGCATCGGAAATATGTGGATGACGCCTCTGTCCGAACTCGTCTCTAACTATCGCTCAAATTCCCATCCTATTTGCGGTCCACTCATTCGAGGAGGGCCGGCGGAATTGGCAAAAGAGTTAGGTGTTATGCCTGAGGCAGGATATATAGATGAATGTCATTTCTGCTATTTAGCCCGAAGGGCAGTTATCGACAAGTTTCCTCATTACCTCACGCCCAAACAGGTCTACGGTTTAGACTGAGTAGCCCGGAGTCACATACATCGGGCTGGACAAGGATGCGCGAAAAAAGTGCCCGCGCACCTGTCAGCCGTTGCGTTATCCGGCAGGAAAAGGTCAGGCAGATACATCGGATTGGATAGACTGAATAGCATTCTGTGCTGCATGAACTAAGAATGCTGATCTTGACATACCTCGCTTTTTAGCAGCGGCATCGATCTGTTTTAGCGTCATTTCAGGTACGGTAACATTCACTCTGACCGTACGGGGTTTGGCATCAGGTACCGAAACAACCAAAAAAGCGATCGCATTGGCGTAATCGGGGTCGCCCATGATTTCTTCGAGCCGGGAGGAAACAGGCAATTTTTCGCCGTCTTCGAGCATGCCCTGGATGTGAAGGGTGAGAGCCTCCTGAGCCATATCCTTGGCTTCATCGATATTTTTTCCAGCGGTGATGCATCCGGGAAAATCCGGAAACGATACGCCGAAATCTGATTTGGCTTCTTTATGAACGATTGCAATATAGTTAGCCATGGTAACACCTCAACTAAATTTGATACCTGACTGGCGCTCAATGCTTTTTAATGTGCCAATCGGTATGTCTTTTTTGGGATGTGGAACGGTGACTCTCCCTTTTCGCTCTGGATGCCGGAATTGGGTGTGAGAGCCAACTTTTGCAATTTCGTACCACCCATTTTGCTTGAGCATTTTGATAATTCTCCGACCATCCATGATGTGTATTAATACACACCCCGGGGTGGTTTGTCAATATTAACAATTTGCCGGATAACATTGGCATTGAGCAGGACGCGCAAGAAACCGCGCGCCTCTCATGCCAGGCGTTGGATGTAAAATTGCATTCTTGACATTTTCGGCAAACGTGTTACAATGTCTTACCATGAGCACACTAACTATCAGATTGCCAGAAGAGTTGAAGGCAGATCTTCAAAAATTTAGTCAGGAGCAGAACAAACCTGTTAGCGATGTCGTAAGGGAATCTATTCGGCGATATGTAGCTATTGAAAAATTTCGAGCCATTCGAAAGAAAGTTCTACCATTTGCCGAAGCCCAGGGTTTCTTAACCGACGAGGACATCTTCAAGGCCATTTCATGAAGATCGTCCTTGATGCCGATGTTATCATCGCTGCATTTTCTGCTCGTGGCCTTTGTGAATCCATTATGGAGGTTTGTCTTAGTGAGCATGAGATTTTTCTATGTGACGAATTGTTAGAAGAAATTCTGAGAAATCTCCATCTGAAAATCAAACTTTCTGCTAAAATAGTTGATAATATTGGCGATCTTCTGCTGGAACAGTCAAAAATGATAGACCCAGTCTCTCTTTCCCCAGATATCTGTCGTGATTCCGACGATGTTAAAATCCTCGGCTTAGCAGTCGCTGCAAGCGCTAACTATATCGTTACCGGTGATAAAGACTTGCTCGTTCTGAGGGAGTTTCAAGGTATTCCGATTTTGAACCCAAGGGAATTCTCTAACCTCCTTCATAGCGAAGAAGAATAAACAAAACATCCAACCGTGGCATGAACGCTGACTGGAATGTTGCTGCGCTCAATCCCAGCAGGTTATGCCCACGTTCGACTGAAGAGAAAAAATCATGATCGGAGCGATCGCCGGAGATATAATCGGGTCAGTTTATGAGCATTACCCCATAAAAACGAAAGACTTTCCTCTCTTCGATACCCGCTGCAGGTTCACGGACGACAGCGTCCTGACTGTTGCCGTTGCCGATTCGATTCTTACCGGCCGTTCATATGCCGAAACGGTATGGGAGATTGGCCGGCGTTATATAGGTGCTGGATACGGAAGTTCGTTTATTCAGTGGCTCCATAGTCATGATCCGCAACCATACAACAGCTGGGGAAATGGTTCTGCAATGCGTGTCAGCCCCGTAGGTTTCGCATTTACCACAGAAGAAGAAGTGCTTCACCAAGCGGAAAAGACAGCCGAGATATCACACAACCATCCGGAAGGGATCAAAGGAGCGAAAGCGACCGCTCTTGCAGTCTTTCTCGCACGGACAGTGCAGGACAAAGAGGAGATTCGAAAGCAGATACGGCAACGGTTCGGGTACGATTTGGACCGTGGGGTGGATGACATCCGGCCGACCTATACATTTGATGTCTCTTGCCAGGGAACGGTGCCGGAAGCGATCATCGCTTTCCTTGATTCCCGGTCATACGAGGATGCGATACGCAATGCCGTCTCGCTGGGAGGAGACAGCGATACCCTCGCATGCATAACGGGAGGCATTGCTGAGGCGTTCTATGGTATTGTTCCGCCCCACATCCAAACAAAGGTGAAGGAGCTTTTGACGCCGGACCTGTGGGCGATAACCGAAAACTTTTGCCGCAAATACAGATAAAAATAGCCTGACAAAAGATTCAAGCGGACGCCAAAAAGACAGCGCCGCTTAATTCAGCGGTTAGGCAATAGAATTTCTTTAACTTAATGCTCGATACTCGGTTTTTTACTTTATTGTGCTGCGTAAGGAATTAACGTGATACAAACACCACATTCCGATCTACGCCTTAAACACTTCATTATTTCACTGATCATATCAATCGTTGCTGTGGGTATATCAGTTGGCAACTAATGAGTGTCACGACATCGATGACCCAAAAGTGCCAGGACATCGATGTCGTGACACTCATCACCTATTTGTTGTATATGGCCGTGCGGTGGCCACTGATGGATGATTATCAAGTATACAATCATCTTTATTCAAAACAATCAATAAATTGTCTTCTTTAAACTTTAACAAATACTGTTTCATGATGAATAAAATGTTAAGATTAACATTGAGTTTATTATTTCTTTTGTGTTTTTTGGCGTCATCGTTTTCTTATGCCTCAGAGATAAAGCTGAGGCTATCTTTTTCTGACGTCGATGCGTCTCCGTATCAAATTGGAAATGGAACAAAAATTGCCTTTCTTGACCTTGGGCCCCGTTAAATGTTAAATGCGGATTTAACTGGGCAGGCAAAATTGAACATCTTGAAACCGGCTCATCAGATTCCAAAATAACCCGCCAAAAAAAATGAGTTGCGGTGTCACATGAAGCCAAGTTTCGAAGAACTCGATTACCAGAAAACCCACATGGGCGAACTGGTCCTTCAGCGCCGGACCATGCTGGCCCTCAATGGCCGCGAAGTTTACGAGGTCAAGCTCGGCGAGGAATATCTCATGTCGAGCCTGTTCCATGACTCCGAAGTGGCCCTTGCGAATATCGGCCTGGGTGAGTTGGACGGGACGGGGTGGGACGTCGTGGTCGGCGGCCTCGGGTTGGGCTATACGGCGGCCGCCGCTTTAAAATTCAAACAGCTGAAGCGTTTGGTCGTCGTCGAAGCCCTGGCACCGGTTATCGAATGGCACCGTCGTGGTCTGGTGCCCAACGGGAAAGCACTCACCCTTGATGGCCGCTGTGTTTACCGCCATGCCGACTTTTTTGCCTTGGTCCGCGGTGATGGCTTTGACCCGGACGTGAACGGCACCCGGTTTGATGCCATTTTGTTGGATATCGATCACACCCCGGAATTCTGGCTGCACAGCAGTCACGGGGACCTGTATTCAGAGGGCGGCATGCACCGGCTGAAATCGTTTTTAAAGCCCCATGGCATCTTCGCCCTCTGGTCAAACGATCCGCCGGAAGATGCGTTTCTTAAACTTTTGTCCACTGTTTTTGCCAGTGCCGAAGGTCAGATTGTTCAATTTGACAATCCCCTGCTGCAGGATGTGGCCGCCAATGGCGTATACGTGGCGCGTTGCGGCTAAACGGTTGATTGCGAAATGATGGAGACAGCGGTGAAGAACTATCGAGACGCCCGTAAAATTATAACGTTCGTGGCAGTTACAAGAAGAAACTTATGCCTAATTTGATGGGCATCTCGGATATCCTGCAGAAGCCGGGGCTCGGTTTCGTTCCCGATGAAGTTGCGGTTGTGGAACCGCCCGAGAAACAGTACACTGTTGCAGCAATCAACCCGAAAAGAGTGCGCACAGGCTACGGCTGCCAACAACCGGAACATGACTCCGATATCTCTGCCACTTGTCACCAATAGGATGCCACCATAAAACCGAGAGTAAGAATAGCGACAGCCCGGACCCCGGACGGAAGCGAGATGGTGCTTTATCAGCATGGCCGTGATTTCTCGATCAAGATCAATGGCCAGGATTTGATGAACAGTCGCCAACATGAGTCGGAACTGGATCTGGCGAGGCTGGGTTGTGCGCATCTGACTGGTCGCAAGGCGACCCGCATACTCATCGGCGGCTTGGGTATGGGCTATACCTTGCGCCAGGCTCTCGATATGCTCAGCCCCCACGCCCAAGTGGTGGTGGGTGAACTGCTGGGTGCTGTCGTCGAATGGAATCGTGAGTTCCTCGGGGAACTCAACGGCCAGCCGCTGGGGGACGAACGAGTTGAAGTCAAGACGGGCGATATCGTCGAGCTTATCTCACGTTCCAAGAGCAGATTCGATGCGATCCTGCTGGATATCGATAATGGTCCCGTCGCGATGACAGATTCAGGGAACCGCCGGCTGTACGGTCGTGAAGGAATTCGGGCCTGTCGCCGCGCGCTGCGCAAACAGGGGTGTCTGGCGGTGTGGTCAGCTGAGCCGAGCAAGAAATTCGAGCAGCTCTTGATGAGTTGCAGCTTCCATGTGCGCCGTTTCCGGGTTTCCGCCTACAAGGGGAGTAAATCGCAGTCACGTTTTGTATGGGTCGCTTCGGAGGACAAGATTATCCTGCCCCGCGGCGGCGGTGAGCCGCGCCTGCCGCTCAAGAACAAGTCGAAGGGAAGCCGCAGACGGCCCCGAAAAAGACGATAGTCGCGGGCGTCTGGTGTCAGCCCCGGGCGTGAGAAAGGGTCAGCCTGCACATTGTAACATTCAGGCATTGCCGCTCAGTTGTAATCGCATATTGCATTCGCATGCCGCAGCAACTTGCGAAAAGGAAATACATGAGCCTAACAAGGCAAATTAACTCGGGACAGAAGTTACCCAAAGAAAGTGGACACCAAAAGCTAACTAAAGGAGGGTGTCCAGATGGCAAGAATCAAAGGACCGAAAAAAACACCCTTGCAAATACGCGTTAAAATTCCAGTTACAAGGAGGCTAAAGAATGGAACCGGTACTGTTTGAAAAGGATGGACCCATCGGATGGTTGACGTTAAACCGCCCGGAAAAGCGAAATGCCCTCTCTCTGGAACTGATGGGTGATATGCAGCAAAAACTCAACACCGCTGGGCAAGACAAGGACATCCATGTAGTGGTGATCCGTGGCGAGGGCCCGATTTTCTGTGCAGGACACGATCTGAATGAAATGACAGGCACTGATCTGGATTTTCATCATTTCCAGAAAATCTTTTCGGTCTGCTCCCGGTTAATGCAAACCCTTCACGAGCTGCCCCAGCCCGTTATCGCCCAGGTCCACGGTATTGCCACAGCAGCAGGTTTACAGCTTGTTGCCGCATGCGACCTTGCCATTGCGGAAACCGGCACTCAATTTGCCACTCCGGGCGTAAAAATCGGTCTTTTCTGCACCACCCCCGCGGTTCCTTTGGTCCGAGTTATCGGAAGGCGCCGGTCCATGGAAATGCTCCTATCCGGTCGATTTGTTTCAGCCGAAGAAGCCCAACGCTTCGGACTTGTTAACCGGGTCGTTGAACCGGACGAGCTTGCCAAAGAAACCAGAGATTGGGCCTTGGAACTGGCTCGGCACAGCCGGTTTACACTGGCTTTCGGAAAGCGGGCATTTTATAACCAGGTGGACCTGGACGAAATATCAGCCTATAACTCTGCGGTAAACGCAATAGCGATGAACTGTCTTGATGAAGATGCGCAAGAGGGGATGAAAGCCTTTCTGGAAAAACGGGAACCAAGGTGGAAAAAGCGTTAATCTCTTAACCTAAATTTGGATGGTTTGTATATCGATAGGCCATCTTTTGTTTTCAACGTTCAACACAAAAACAAAAAGCCACAAAGAGAATCATCAACAATTCTACTTTGTGGCTGAAAAGTAAATATCGGTGCTTAATTTCAACAGATCTTGTTAGAAATGAAAAAAGGAATCGGTTCTAACGCTTTGAGAACTGGAATCGAGCCCGAGCTCCCTTCTGACCGTATTTCTTTCTCTCTTTGACCCTGGCGTCTCGCGTAACAAAACCGGCTCTTTTCAGCGGCGATCTTAAATCAGGGTCTGCCTGCATCAGCGCCCGGGTAATGCCGTGCCGAATTGCGCCGGCCTGACCCAAAAAACCGCCGCCTGAAACTCTAACCTTAACATCATACGATCCAAGGGTATTCGTCAAATTAAGCGGTTGCAACATGACTGCCTTGGCTGTTTCAACTTTGAAATAATCATCGAGGGTCCGGTTGTTAATGCTTATTTCACCGTTTCCGGGCTTCAACCAGGTTCTGGCAATTGCACTTTTTCGCTTCCCCGTCGCGTAATATACGTTTTCTTTGTCCATGAAACTCCCCGTTACTTAAAGAACCTTTTAAACTTTCTACTTATTTTAGTTCCAATACCTCAGGCATCTGGGCCTCGTGGGGATGTTTATCCCCGGTATAAACCTTCAGCTTATTGAAAATCTTCGATCCGAGCTTGTTTTTGGGCAGCATGCCCTTTACGGCAAACTGAACAAGGTCTTCAGGCCTTTTTTCAAAAAGTTTTTCAGCAGTAATTTCCTTGAGCCCCCCTATGTAACCGCTGTGCCGATAATAGGTTTTCTGCTTCCACTTTTTACCTGTAAGAACAACCTTATCCGCGTTTATAACAATCACCCAGTCACCGGTATCCACATGGGGCGTAAAAAATGGATTGTGCTTACCTCTCAGACGGGTAGCCACTAAAGACGCCAGCCTTCCAAGCACTGCTCCTTCCGCATCCACAATCCACCATTTTGCTTTATTGTCAGACTTTTTTGCACTGTATGTGTATTTTTTCACCGATTTTCACTCCTGTATTTAGGGAATTTGATCTTGTAAATAATATTTACTCCTGTGTCAAGAAAAAATTATCCATTATATTTCAACAAAATGATAATAATTCCCATTTAGTTGAACCAAAGGGGTCAAGGCTTGCCTGCATCGGGCATGGATTCAAGCTTGCTATATTGTGGTACGCCTTGAATCCTTTCAAAATCATCAACTCTTTTGGAGATGATCCTCAATGCAATATATGTATGTAATTGACACTTCGATTGATATCCCATAAAATTCATTTATAATTCAAAGGCGCTGAGACCTTTGAAAAATATTCAATTTTGCCTGCCCAGTTAAATCCGCATTTAACATTTAACCGGGGTTCAAGGACAATTCCGCAGGGCGGCGGAATTGGATTCGCCGAAGGCGAACCCGTAAGGGCGAGGGGCATGGACGCCCCGAGTCAACGCGAAAATTTTACCCCCCCCAGAGAAATGGGCTGGCATTCCACAGTGCAGGCGCAGAAATTGAGCCAAAGGGGGTGTTTTAAAAGGTCTCACTTTATTATCATATCAACAGCCAAGGCGCAATCCATTGGAACCACTTGAAATCGAAGTCAAATTTCATCTTTTAGATCGCAAACCCATTCGGGACCGTTTGTTGGATATAGGCGCTGAAACCACAGGGCGCGTCTTTGAAACCAACTTACGATTTGAAGATGATGATAAAACTCTACTTCAAAAGAAATCTCTCTTGCGGCTCCGCTGGGACACAAAAACAACACTGACCTTCAAATCCGAACCTTCAATCCAGGACAGTCAATTCAAAATTTTCAAGGAACTGGAAGTCGAAGTCAGCGATTTTTCCACTATGAGTCGAATCCTTGAATCCCTCGGCTTCCATAAAGAACAAACCTACGAAAAATGGCGGGAAATCTTTATACTCAACGATACGCACTTCTGCATTGACACCATGCCTTTTGGAGACTTTTTGGAGATCGAAGGAGAAAAAGCGGATATCAAGAATTATGCATCTGCCATCGGCCAGAAATGGGAAAAAAGAATCCTCTTCAATTACCTTGCGATATTTGATATTTTAAAAGAAAAAATGGACCTGCCGTTTTCAGACGTCACTTTCAGCAACTTTAAAAATGTCCGTTTTGACTTCAGTAAATATGTTCACCTTTTTGAAGCAGGCCGTGAATAAAATGAACGCTACGAATGATACTGCCGAACTTTTGACCGTCTTAACACTCAATCTCCGCTTCGGACTGGCAGATGACGGCCCCAACAGCTGGCAACACCGCAAAACAATTATTGCTTCTCTGTTAAAAAAATATCCCGTCGACTTTATCGGCTTCCAGGAAGCAAACGATTTTCAAATCGACTATCTAAATGAAATACTATCCGGCTACGACTATATCGGAAAACGAACCCCTGCCCCGAACTTTTGGCAAAGCAATGTTATCTTCTATAAAAGAGCCTGGAAGTGTACATATCATGAGAATTTCTTCTTAAGCCCGACACCTCACATTCCCAGCCGCAACAGGGAAAGTATCTGGCCGAGACAATGCACCATCGGCGTGTTCAAAAATAACGACCGTATGCTGATATGTGTAAACACCCACTTCGATTTTGACGTTTCCGTTCAAATCGAAAGCGCCGGGCTGATTATCAAACAGCTTTCACATCTGCCGCCGGACCTTCCTGCAGTTCTGATTGGAGATTTTAATGCCGCGCCTGACAGCCCCTGCCATATGGTATTCACTGGACAGGATCAAGAATCAGGCACCGGCACAAGCCGTCCTTTTCAAAATGCATTCAGTGAGCCTTTTCCCGGGACCATTCACAATTTTACAGGCAACACAAAAGGGGAGCACATTGATTGGATTCTTTATCGCGGCAGGATCATAAGAAAGAACTGCAAGGTCATACAGGGCACCATCAAGGGTATTTACCCTTCAGATCATTTTCCACTCTTTGCATCATTTATATGGGAAGCCTAAGAAGACAGTTGCAATAACTAAGGAATTTATTAATTATTCGACATTGAGATGTCACGGCGCTGTTAACAACTTTTTCCCGGACTCACCCTCCAGAGCCGAAATACACGTCACTTCGGCATTTAAAAGTCCCCCGGCCTCAACCACGAGATTTCTGCAAATAATTTTACCGGTATAGCTGCCGGTCGAACGAATATTTAATTCATTGGAAGCCCTGCTCTCTCCTTTAAATGTTCCGCTGATGGTGATGTCGGTCGCTTTGATATCTGCGTGAACAATCCCTTCTTCGTAAATTTCCAGGATATCGACGACAATTTTTCCTTTGAAGGTTCCATGGATGATCAGTTTTCCTCTTGATGAAATTTTACCTTCAAAGGTCTGGTCTTTGTTGATGATAGAAGGGATTTTTGTCGGGTTAGTCATTTTGGCGCATCTCCTGTTCACTGGATTTTAGAAGAATGGACCCAAGCATGATATTGTCACGTTCGATTTCAATGCGACAATAATCAGGTGCTTTTCCCCCGTTTGGGTTTACCAAATCGCTCACGGTTATGGGTTCCTTCATGGTCACCTGCTGCCTCAATAGGCCGGGAACAGAAATAAATGCTTTAACTCCCAGATTCTGCTCTATATTGGTATTGATATCGAAGATCTCCAACGGCTTTTTCACGTCTACAAATGCCGTATCTCCTGGCGTCAGGCAGCGCAGAGCGCCCCTTCCCGTACCGAGAACAATATATTTTAACGCGGGATCTTCAAGACCAACAAATAATTTGCCGACGGTGTCACCATTATTCGTGACAATGACCTGATAGGTCTTGCCTTTTTTGTGAAGGGAATATCGCTTCCATAAATTCTTTGCGGTGTGGATAACGTACCCCCTGTCTTCGCCGGTATTGTTTTTGGGATTACCCACATACCCTTTAAAATTTACGGTTAAATCCGATGAATCTTCCGTATTGGTGAAGACATCGACAAGTTCAAAAGTATCCCCTTTGATGAGCTTGACGCGTTCATTATTCCGGGCGAACGTTTCTTTACCGTTAATACGGGTCTTGAATAAAAGAAAAGAGCTTTTCAAATGGGGTTGTTTTGAAAAGGATGCCTCCTGTGTCATATCGCCCCGGGAACCGCCCATCGCAATATCAATCCACCCACACGAATAATAATCTTTTCTTACAATAACCCGGGCCGGTTTTGTTATCCTGATTTTCTTTCTAATGTCATTGATGGTGCCGTAACCTGTAATATCCGCGCTCAGCCCGCGATCATAATTGGACTCTATGTGCGAAATCATGACGGTATCCCCTTTGTTGATAGACAGTTTTTGCTGATTCTTGAGAACAACGGGCAATGAATCGTTTACTGAAACAACCAAATAGTCCAAAATGGGATGCTCGATATTTATCCCCGGTGTTTCAGGAATAATGCCGAATTTTTCCATGAAGGCATTTATTGCCAGATTATGATGCCGCACCTTCATCTCCAAGGGGAGAGATTTGCTGGTCTCAATTCCAAACGCCGGGACACCGCCTTTGAACAAGGCAAAATATGTTGCTGACTTCCGCTGTTCTTTGTGTAACGAGTCGTCCTCTTTTGTTTTGTGATTGTTAAAATGAAAGTGATGATCGGCATTTTCAATGCCTTTGTTGATCTGCTCAGACACGGATCTTGCCATGGCGCCAAGCGCTAGCTTCTGCCCTGTTTTCGGATTTACATAGGTTTCACAATCAGCAATAATCGATTGGCCTAACTTTTTCGGGTTTCTTTGCGGCCCTTTCCACTTTTCGGAAAAAAAACCGGATCCGTCATGCAGATTAAGCAGGCAGTCGCTTTCGAGGATCAGCTTTTTCAATATGGAAACAACCTTTGCTTCATAGTTGCTTTCATGGTCGTCTGCAAACTTTCGATTCATATCCTCATTTATCTTCCGCCGTTTTAAAAGAATAGATTGAAAGTTGGCTCTGGGTACGACAATAAGGTTGCCTCTCTCAAGGCTCATATCCGCATAATGGTCAACGGAGAGATAAGCACCGGGTTCATCCCCCTGTATTCCGCCAATAAGAAGGAGTGTTTTTCCGGGAATTTTTCCGTAAATTCTATAGACATTCAGTTCATAATCAGTGCCTTCGAAAAAGACCGAATGAACTCTCTTCTGCGCCTGTGCAAAACCCGGCAAAACAGAAACGAATAGAATGGCAAAACAAACAATTATCTTTTTAAATTCTTTATTATATCGGGTCTTTATCATTTTTCCTTGCAATAATTCGCTTTTCTCATTTGGGTTGTGTGTCCATCCGGGCGTCGATATCGATCCTTTACATGGATATAGGGAAATCTTTCTTCATCAAAAGCGCCCCTTCCGAGGCAAAGACAAAAACCGTGGCAAATTCATAACGCCGTATGTCTGCCGGATTATCAATTTCAAATTTCATCCACTTAAATCGGGCGATTGAAAAATATTGGCCTCTCTTAACGGGCGAGGGTCTGCCTGAAACAAAATTTGCGGATGGAAATGTCAACCACTGATCCTGATTGGATTCAGTATTTTTTAATACCACAAATGCATAACCTGAAATGGAATCCGAATCCGAACCGATCTTTTTCAGCGCAAACTCCACGTTTAATGTGTTGCTGTATGGTTCAAGAGAAGTCTTAAAACTATCAACGTCTACCCGGCCGGACTGGACCTCTTGAGCCGGCACATCCGGTGCAACATTTACCGGCTCTTCTTCCGGCTGTACGGAAGCGGTTGATGCACCCGCATCGTCGGCGGTCTTGGAAGGTTTATCCGGCCTTTTTTCGGTTATTTCTCCCTGAGCCTTCTCGGTCTCGGGTTCGGTCAAAACCAAACGCGCCGTAAGTATATCTTTTTCATGCCTCAATGCCTCAATCTGCCGCCGCGAAGCCGTCAAAGCATCTATCAGCTGCCGGTTCTCTTTCACCTTTGCTTTATTGATAAAGTAAAGAGATGCAGCGGCAGTTACTGCAAAGAACAGTACCAGCGCTGAAAGTATCAGCATGGGCTTAACCCCGGTGATAGGTATTATCTTCCCGTGCTCCCCGATAAACAGAAGGGTCCACCGCCGGGTTTTTTTTGAGGGTTTAGGCCGGCGTCGTTCGTTTGACTCTTTTTCCAGACTCATTTGCAGCTCTTCCATCACCCGTCCTTACGGTTCTGTTGTCATCACTCGAACAATATCCCCTTTTTCAGCCTTAAAATAGCTCCGGGCATTACCGCAATTAACCGCGATCTCAAGATATCCCAAGCTACCGATAATGGCAAGGGGGCAATTCGGTTCTGCCTGTCCATAGTAGGTGGACAAACCGCTGATTCTCTCTTCGCCAATCAATACCAGGAGTCTATTTTCCGTATCTGTTTTGCAAAAGATTTCAAGGCGTTTTAAATCCATATTTGTAATAAGATTTCCGAATCGATCAATGAAAACAATGGCACCGACAAGCTCACCTTTTTCTGAAATAATGGGTTTCCGAATGTCCGGACACACCAGCTGATCGCGATTAACGGCTGTCCCTAACTCTCTCAAGTCAACACCCTTGGATATGCAAGCACCCACAGGCGCAAAAATATCCCGGCCATGAAAGGTCCGGCTCACGGATTTTAAAAAATAGTTCTGGTTTTCGATTCGAATGATATCGTCAATCTTTTCTTCATGCATTAAAATCGACAGGACACCATTGTCCGGTGCGACAAAAAAATGATTCCGTATTTCCATGGCGATAATAGAACGATCGCTTCCGACCCCCGGGTCCACGACGACAAGGTGCACTGTTCCTTCAGGAAAGTAACTGAAGGAAGACTTAATAATGTATGCCGCCTGCGTTATGTCCTGTGGATCAATATGGTGGGTAATATCGACAACGGTTGAAGCAGGGTTAACGGATAGAATAACACCTTTCATCATCCCCACATACGCATCACCAACACCAAAATCGGTCAACAACGTGACAATAGCCATAGATGATTCCGTAGAGGGCAGAGCCCGGCAGATGGTTCCAAGTTGCTAATGGAGTTAAAGTGAAAAGATTTTTTTCTGAAAGCTTAACCCGAGATGACGGTATGCCGACTCTGATGCCTTTCGTCCTGAAGAGGTTCTCGTAACGATTCCGATTTTAAGCAGGTAGGGTTCCACAACATCCACCAGTGTATCCGTCTCTTCCTGAAGTGTTGCGGCGATCGCCTCAATGCCGACTGGCCCACCTTTATAAAACTCGATAATTGTCTTCAGGTATCGGCGATCAAGATTCGTCAAACCCTTTTCATCAACACCTTCAAGGGTGAGCGCCTCCTCCACCGTCTTTTTGGTGATTACCCCATCTGCACGGACCTGGGTGTAATCTCTGACCCGTTTTAGAAGCCGGTTCACAATTCTCGGTGTCCCCCTGGATCGTTTTGAAAGCTCGACTGCACCCTCTTCATCAATGGTCACTTCAAGCAATTTCGCCGATCGTCGAGTGATTTTAACCAGGTCTGCCTCGCTGTAAAAATCAATATCTCTGAAAATTCCGAATCGATCTCTTAAAGGTGCGCCCATGAGTCCAACCCGGGTGGTCGCTCCCACTAGAGTAAAACGCTTCAGTCGAAATCTGTGGCTCCGCGCATGAACTCCCTTGTCAAATACGAAGTCAACAGCAAAATCCTCCATAGCCGGATACAGAAATTCTTCAACCGTTTTGGGTGTCCTGTGAATCTCATCAACAAAGAAGATATCCCCTTCCTCAAGACGGGTGAGGATGCCGATCAGGTCGCCGCCTTTCTCCAGAGCCGGCCCGGAAGTTGTGATGAGATTACTTCCGATCTCATTGGCAATAATATACGCCAGCGTGGTTTTCCCAAGACCGGGTGGCCCATGAAAAAGCACGTGATCAATCGGTTCACCGCGCAACATAGCTGCCTCGATGGCGATTTTAAGGGTTTCAACCACTTCTGTCTGGCCGACGTAGTCCGAAAGTCGCTCCGGACGCAGAGATAAAATATCCGGCTCACTGTCGACCGGCAAGCATGAACCGGCCACAATCGGGCCTTTGTCTGAAGAATGTTTCAGGATATCATCCGTCATGAAGCTTCCTCACCCCGATAGACTTCCTCAAAAAGCTCTCCGGGTGTCGAAATGGCGCTGTTGCGTTTCATGGCACGCGCAATCATCTGTTTTGCGTCTGTGGCCCTATGGCCCAATTGCATCGTCAGTACATCCAGCACCTGTTTTGAAAAATCCACCGGAACAGGAGCTGCTTCAGGATCTGTTTTCCGTATCAGCGCAAATTTGTCCATCTTGCCTTCAAGTGTGGCAATAATTTTCCGGGCGGTGCGATCACCAATACCCTTTAGCTGCTTCAGTTTAACAACGTCTTTTGATTCGATCGCTCGTGCTATTTCGCGAACCGGAATACTCAGTGCCTTAACGGCCTTGAGCGGTCCGATGTCTTCCACCGAAATAAAATGTTGAAAGAATTCTCTTTCTGCCTCAAGATTGAAACCGATCAAGACCGGCTTGGGCTGCCGATCAGTCTGTTGATAATAGATATAAAGTGAGATTTCATCACCGACGTTCTTCCTGTTCAGGGTCTCCATAACGACGGCCGGAAGCAGAACCTCGTACCCGACCTGATTTACGAGAAGAAGCAGCCGCTCATCTTCTTTTTTCAATATTTTTCCTTCCAGATAACCGATCATAAGTTTAAACCGTTGTCCCGGATCCGTATATCAGGTTGTTTTTGTATCGATACAGGCCGATAATCGCCAAAGCCATAGCGTCGGAAGCGTGGTAGGGTCTGATGGGCGATTTAATGTTTAGTTCATGCCGTACTGCTTTTTCAAGTTGACCTTTACTCGCATTACCGTTTCCGGTCAGGACCTGCTTGGCCTCGCGAACCGGGATCTCAACAACACGTACGTCCGCCCGGCAGCCGGCGAGGAGAACGACACCGGAAACCTTGCCCAATGTTATCCCCGCCTTCGGATATTTATCCAGGGAGAATACATCTTCCACTACCATGAGATCGGGTTTTTCGTTATCTAAAACATGAAGAAGCTTTGAAAAGATTTGATCCAGGCGACTGGGTAAAGAAGTGTTTTGTGACGTTTGAATGCTGCCGTAGGAAAACCCATCAATTTTAATCCCTGTCCCTCTGACGACCCCGATGCCCGTTGTAGAAAGACCAGGATCTATACCGATAATTTTTATCATCCCGCGTTCTTTTGTGGATATCGGAAATTTGCAATCAGAACATCCGGCATCAAGGCGTAAATTCCTGTAATTTTTTCCTTGCAATTCCCGCTTCAGTTGAATCCGGATATTTTTTCACCAATTCCTTCAAAATGAGACTGGCATTGGCTTTGTCTCCAAGGTTTTTAAAAGCAAACCCCTGTTTCAACAAAGAGGATTGGACCTTGTTGCCTTCCGGGTATTTTTCGATCACTTTCTGGTATTCTAATATGGCTTTTTCATACCATTTCTCGCGATAGTAAGTTTCACCGATCCAGAACTGGGCGTTGTCGGCATTTTCAGAGTCTGGATATCTCTTTAGCAATTTTTGAAAACCTTCACGTCCCGATTCAAAGTCACCTTTATCAAACGCTTCTTTTGCCAAAGTGTAGATTTCTTTTTCAGGAAGACTTCTTTCAACCTGATCGTCAGGTATTTTTCTTGCAAATTGTTCAGTGGGCTCAAAATTCAGATACTGTTCCAACCGAAGAATGCGATCTCGATTTAAGCTTGTGACCTCCTTTATTCTTTCCAGCTCTCTTTCACTATCTTCCAGTTTACCTTCTTCCCTGTTTTCGGAATTTTCAAGATTCGTCATTCTCTGTTTTGCCAGATGCTCGGTTTCTTCAACTCTTCCGCTCAAAATCTGAATCTCATCTCTGAACCTATCGAGCATGGCATGCTGCCCGGCCACCTGATTTCGAAGCTCCCGTTCTTTTTTTTCCAAGCGAGATTCCAGGTCTGCGTTCTCTTCCTCCAAAACCGTATTCCGCCTTTCAAGTTGCGCCAATCGGTCATCGATGGTCACCACGTCCTTCTGAGTTACGCACCCGCACAAGATAACAATGCAAGAAAAAAAATATGCGATAAATGATTTCATGGAAACCGATTCGCTCTTTTAAAGTGATAGATATTTACCCAAAAACTTGCCCGACGTAAAATGCGGGCACAGTATAAAATCATGAAATATCTATACCTTGTCGGGTCAGGTTGCGTTTTGATGCCGCCAACGCATGAAACCTGAACGAAATGAAAAGAGGATAAACACGGTGCACTATATTTCGCTACCTGTCAGACGTTCCATCCTCACGGCTTGCGTTGTGCCACTGGCAACCCGACAAAAGATGAAAGAAAAAGTATAAGCTACTCTATGACAAAATGTGCCCGCCTGTTCTTTGAAAAGGCCTCTTCGTTAAGACCAGAATCTATCGGTCGTTCCTCTCCATAGCTTATGGTTGTTAATCTTGATGACGAAATACCCAGATCGACAAGGAAGGCTTTTGCGGCCTCAGCACGCCGGTCCCCCAGAGCAAGGTTGTATTCATTGGTGCCCCGTTCATCGCAGTGGCCTTCAATATATACGGGAACTGTGGAGTTTCTATCAAGCCATTCCGCCTTTTTTCTTAAAACTTCCTGGGCGGAAGGGAGTAAATCATAACGGTCGTATTCAAAGTAAACATCTTCGTTGACAAACATCTTCTTGGCGGCCATAACCGCGCGTTCAATCTCCCCCTCCTTGAGGCCTTCTTCTTCAATGGCTTTCTGTTTTGCGGCTTCAGCTTCCGCAGTCATAGCCGCGTCAGATTTAACCGTCTTCTTTGCGCATGAAGCCGTAAACAGTAATCCGGGGATTACAAGCAACAATGCCAAACTTATCCACATCTTCTTTCGCATTTTCTCCTCCTTTTCAAATTGGATAGCGCTTAATTATTGATACCTCTTGGTGACCATTCTGGGTTTGTCTGTTCACCCGGCAAGGAAAGCAACCGCCGCTGGTCGGTTCCGTAAGCAGTCATCATATAGATTTTTGAGGGACCCTCGCGGGTTGTACTAAAAACGATCAGGCTTCCATCCGGAGACCATGAAGGCGACTCGTTATCCCTTTGGCCATGTGTCAACCGAATCAGGCCTTGACCGTCAATACCGATCACGTGGATATTCAACCGGCCGTCTTCCATGGCAGAATATGCTATCTTGTCACCTTTGGGAGACCAGCTCGGCTGGGTATTGTAGCGACCTTCAAATGTCAACCGCCGAACCTGGCCTGAATCGATATCCATAATATGAATTTGCGGGGTACCGGACCTTTTGGATACAAAGGCCATCTTTTTCCCATCCGGAGACCAGCTCGGTGACAAATCAATCCCCCTCGTTCTTGTCAATCTCTTAATAATTTTTCCTCTTCCGGTCAACAGATAAATTTCCTGATCACCTGAAAATGAAAGGCTTGCGGCCAGCTCAAATTTTCCGGGAACCCAGGCAGGCGTACTATTCGTGCCCTCCCGGGCGACATAGTAACCGCGATTCTCTCTAATATGCTCAATATAAAGATCGGGTTTGCCTTTTGCGAATGAGGTATAGGCCATCCAGTTTCCGTTCGACGACCAAGCAGGAAAAAGTGTGATCTTCTTTTTATGCGTGAACTGTTTGGGGTCGTAACCGTCAAATTCGCACATGTATATTTCCTTGTTCCCCGAACCGGTGGATACAAAAGCAATCTTCGTGTCAAAAAAGCCTTTGCTTCCCGTGATGCTGTAAAGCACTTCACCGCAAAATCGGCGCACCATTTTTCGCTCATCTTTTTTCTGACCTTTGTATCTTTTGCCGACCAGCATCCTTCCATTCACCGTATCGTACAACCTGAACTCCATCTTCAACAAATCTTTTTGGATCTGAACACCGCCGGTGATCAGCAGCTCAGCACCGATACTGACCCAGTTTGGGAAATTGATATTCGGCGGAAGGGTGTCTGAGGGAGAATTGATAAGAAAAGCACCCCGATCAAGCGTCTTCATGTAACCGGTAAACTCAAGCGTTTCAGCGAGCAGGTCAGATGCCCGCTTTGACACAATTTTCTCATCAAACAGACCGGACACCGGATTGAAATACGGAACCGCAACGGGAATTTTTTTAAAGAAAGGGTTGGTGATATCGATATATTCAAGATCTGTCTGACCCATCGCTGGTGGGACAATAAATGACGTGACCAAAATTAAAAAAATGAATATCGCTAAGGTGTGAGTCAATAATTTTTGGGGAAACAATGCGTGATGACCACCTCGAACAAGCCGTGACCGGACACATTTCAACAAATTTAATCGATTCAGAATCATAGTAACCCTTCGCTCAAAGTGATCTCAACGTTAACAGTTATAGATAACTGAGCAGTCGGGGAGTTTTCGCTGTTAAGTCGCTCCATGGATAATCATCTTTCAA
>JBHPCZ010000051.1:0-22487 GCA_042573625.1 Thermodesulfobacteriota bacterium | reverse complement strand
TTGAGCAACCCGGATTGAATCATCCGCAAGGTCTTCAAACAAAAAAATAATTACGTTTTCATTACCAAACACATCAAGGTAGCGTTTCACCTGCTCATAATAAAGTCCTCTGTGATAGTAATAGTAATTGGCATGCCATCCGTAGCATTTTTTTCTGAATATCGGGTCTCTGATCCTGTCCGCCTCAGCTTCAAGGGCCGCTTCAAAATTTTCTAATGTCTCCCCTTCTTTACGGACCTGATGGTTGTACAGGGAATATGCCATGTCAACCGGATTCCTGAGGACAATAATGATTTTTATTGCTCCCAAAACCTCCTTAATCCGTTTCGGAGCTGATTCATCATATAAATAGCTGGTTGATGCTTCACCGACTGCAGTTTGATTTGCTACTGTGGCAAATACCCTAAGGAAAAACTCAGGCTTTTTTACTTTGTGAATAGGTCCGGCGGGATCCCCGATGAAAAAGGAGAGCTCTTTCCATTTGGGCATAAAGATGTCCGGATGCTGGTTTAAATAGCTGTATAAGGAGGTTGTGCCGGATTTAGCGGCTCCTACGATTAGAAAATTTGGCATCATTGATTTGTCAACCTTTGAGCTGGTCGAAACCAGAATAATTATTCTTGTTTTTTCAGGTAGAATCTTACTATTCCACCTCGTCGGAAAGACGCTTCTGCCATGGCCAGAGGATAAACGGCCAACTGAAACAACAGATATATAATTTTCAGAATCAAGGGGTATCTTCCTCCATATTTTCTTCGGACTTGCTTTGGTGAAAAAAGGGGGAATATTGACAGCAATAAAGCGCTGGGGGACACCCGATGAGAAAAATAGGACATCTTTATAATGTTGCTGTTAACCGTGTCATTGAAAAGTTTTGACAACGTATCCGGACTGAAATGATTTACATGGAATGGGATCTCCAACGGCTGCCATTTTTCTCTAAAAAAATTGTATTGAAACGACGAGATATTGGGGACTTCACAAATGAAGATTCCGCCTGGTTTGAGCAGGTTGAAAGCGGATTTCACTGAATCCTTTGGATCTTTCAAGTGCTCGAGAACGTGGAAGCTTGTTATGCAATCAAAGTAGCGAGATGCAAACGGTGTATCATGAATCGTTGACGAAAATATCATTGTTTCATCACAAGCCGTACTGAATTTATCAATTCCATAGGCTGAAAAACCTTTTTTGTTCAGGAGTCTTACAAATGACCCATCGCCGGCACCCCAGTCTAATATGCGACCGTTTTCAGGTATAAGTCTTTTTAATTCTCGAACAACGCCACCCATCCTTAAAGCAAAAAAATGGTTTAAATGTTTCGAAGTAGAAGTACTCTCTTCATCCCAGTAATCTCGATTATAATACTTTTCTAATACCTGATCATCGGGCAGGGGGGCCAGTGTGATAAAAAAGCATTCTTTACACTTTTGCAGACAAAACTCTTCGTTTAAACTGGAACGTAAGTTTGGGAGAATTGTCGTCATTTCTATTTTTCCGCACAGCCGGCATCTATTCATCTTTGAAATACTTTCCAGTTTAAGTTCAAGGCCTACCGGTAGATTGCAAAGCTGCCGATCACTCCAGTACCCATCCTGATTCCCGGTTTAACTTATCTGCAAGTGTCGGCTTTATTTTTTTAAGCTTTTTGAAATGCTTTGAAGCTTTGTTTTTGTCTCCGAGAATCAGATGGGTTTGAGAAAGGAGATAGTAAGCCTCAGCGGAATTGGGATTCAATTGTACAGCCATTTGAAGATTTTCTATTGCTGATGGGTAATCATTTAGTTTGTTGCATAAAACCCCCAGCTTGAAATATGCTTGTATCTTGTATTTAGGTTCAGATTGAGCAAGGATGGCGCGTTTATAGGATTTCCGCGCCTTTAATGGTTTTCCAAGTTTTAAATATGAATCTCCAATCAAAACATAGTTCATGTAAATCATCCAATTTTTTCGAGAACCTACGAAATCCTTATAAATTGTCGTGGCCTTTTGGAATGCGTCAATTGCCTCGTTATATTTGTTTTGTTTTGTATAAATAGTGCCCAATGCGACATAGGCTTCCGCATATTTTGGATCAAGAGTAACCGCCTTGTTAATATTAAATAATGCGGTTTCGTAAAATCCATTTCTTTGAAGAAAAATGGCATAATGAAAATAGCTGACGGGATTTTCAGGCTTTAAAGCGATGGCTTTTTGGCGCTCCATAATTGCAGTAGTATAAAACAAGTTTCTATACGCTTCTGCAAAATCAGGATTAAAGCAGATCGACTCTTTAAAGGATTCTATCGCTTTTTCGTGATTGCCGTTATATAAACTTTTCATCCCGGCGTTATTTAGAAAAGAGGCTTTTAGGTTGTTTTCATCTGAATCATAAACCCGATTTATAGATTTGTTTTCCGACGTTTCACAGGGGTTAGTCGGATGTAAAATTTTAAAACATTTTTTTAAAAACGCTAAATTTTTTCGACTTTTTTCAGAGCTTATTGAAAAAAGTGTGTTTAGCGATTCAATATCCATTATCGGAGGCAAGTCCGGTGGTGTTGATATGGCTGCATTGGGCAATACTTCGTAAATACTGAATTCCTCAAGTGGCAAAGGTATTCTTTTAAAATCCGGGTATGCAGAAAAATATTTGTCCAACCCCCGGTTACCTCCGGTCTCTCTGTTAAAGCGCTCAACAAGAACATGTGTAACCCCATCCTTTTGTATCATTTCCAGAAGTTGAGACAAATAAATCGCTTTCAAAATGTGTGGCTTCATTCCAGCTAATTTTCTTACTGTTATATATATAGGCTGTTCATCAGGTCGAAGTTCTGCCATCTGCATGGGGTAATTGTCGATCTGGCTTTGAAAGTGATAATATACCCTATGCCCTGTTTTCAGGCTAAAATAGCTTTCTTTGGCCAGGCTCCTATTTGTGATGGCCATATAGAGTCTGTTTGGTGGCGTTGAGTATTGCCGGATGATACCTAACAGTTCTTTGTCGCCGGCAATAGAATTGGGGCCATACGGTCCTGCACCGTATGTATTGCCAGAGAATATTTCGCGCCATTGATTTTTAAGAAAAAATGTTTTGTAGCCAAGATCGCTTCTGAAGTTTACGAATACTTGTATCACGACCAGGCATGCAATTAATGACGAAAAAACCAATGTATCATTGTTTGCGATCCTTTTAATCTTAACGGAAACCATTTTGAGGAAAGAATCCATAGACGCCGCCAATGCCAGATAAGATAGCAGATAGATGATAGCTGATTGACCAATGCGCATATTGCGAGCACCCTGGAAATATATAATCGGAGTATACAGCAGGAAAAGAATGGTAAGTATTCGTAAATGTTTATTGCCTTGAATGGCGCCGGAAAAAACATATAACCAGGCAATAATAAATAAAGGAGCTAGGATAAACCACTGGTCCAGGGAAATACCTGTTCCGTGATAAAATTGCAGGAATCCTGAAAACAGAGTTTTTAATTTGCCCAAGGCAAGTAGTGGCAGATTGCCCCAGTCACCCGGTCCGGATGGATTGGTTATTTGATAAAATTTACGAGTTCCACCTCTTCCAAGAAGCATGAGCAAGTTGGGTGCCTCATGGGTTGAGAATATATAAATCGGCCATGGCAGTATCACGACAAATGATGCCAAATAGCCCCAAAGAGCATTTTTCAAAAAGGAAATTTTTCGATAATCTTTTACAAAAACAAACATCAAAAAGGGTACAGGAAAAAAAAGAAAGGACGCCTCCTTAACAAGATAGGACAAAGCAAGGCCAATACCGGCCAGTATAAAGAAGCGGGTTTTGTTTTTCTCAAAACCAAGGTAGAAAAATAGAGTGGAAAGAAGAATAAAAAACGGCCAGATGGCGTCAATATGTCGGAATGACAAAAAATTGATAGCATAGGAGGTTAAAATTAGAAAAGCTGCTGAAACACCGACCCGCTTATTAAAAAACCGGGTTCCGATGGCATAGACGATGAGCGGGTTCAGCACACAAAAAATCTTGATGACCCAAAACGTGCTCACGTGAGAAACACCAAAAAGCCAGTAGCTTATTGAAATTAATAAAGGAAAGAGCGGCGCGCGGAAAAATATAAGGGATCCGTCTATATTAGTATATCCTTTTCCCAGGTAAAAGTTTAAGGCATTACAGGCATAAACTTTAAGATCTGAAGGGAAAAAAATGGGGTGTGCGAAAAAAGTGATGATTCCTAAGATAAGGAGAAATGGCCAAAGTGGAATGATAGAAAGTCGATTGAACATGCTTTTCATTTTATGAATCATCTCCACCAGGTTTTTATAATCGTTTTGGCGAAATGAAATCCATATATTATGTCTTTTCCTTTTTTACTTTTACCGTATTTCCGTTTTAAAATGGTAATGGGAACTTCTCCGATTCGCATTCCTTTTTTAACCGCCTCGATGATTAACTCGCTGGTATGATATTGATCTTCATATAAGTGTATGGACGCCATTGCATCCATTTTGAATGCCCTGAAATTGCTGGAAGGGTCGGTGATTTTTTTCCCGAGCAGCAGGCTGATCAGCATACCAAAAAAATATACCCCTAAAATTCTAAAGGGGCTATCTTTCTCTCTATCCCCAAGAATGCGTGAACCGATGACAAAATCATACTGGTCATTTAAAATGGGTAAAACAAGCTTTTCGATCTCTTCGGGCAGGTGTTGTCCATCTGCATCCATGGTAATACAGATATGTGCGCCGCCTTTCTTTAAGATATCATATCCTAGACGAAGTGCCGCCCCCCCTCCCCGGTTAACCAGATTCGATACGACCAGGTGCCCGTGTTGGGTAACGACCTCTTTAGTCCCGTCCTCGCTCCCGTCATCAACAACCAGTACGCCGACATCCGTTTCTTTAATTCGGGCAGGAATTTTAGGGAGAAGGTCGGTTAAATTTTCCATTTCATTATAAGCGGGCATTACAATCATAATCGGTTTGATCTTTCCATCAATATCAATATGCTTATCCAGATAATCAGATCCCATGTTTCGGACCAGTTGATCGAACTGGAGACGAATTTTTTCCAGTTTGGATTGGGTATAAAAAGAAAAAAACATGAGGAAAATGTTGGTGAAGATCATCAAGGCGATAAGCCTGCCGTACTGGTATTTCTGTAGAGATAGAAGGTCTCGAAGAAAATTAACAGCATTGGGATTAACGGTTATGACAATCAAAGAAAAATTGAAAAAGGAGAAAAAGATGAAGTTCGATCTTTTCCATTTAGGCCCCCTAAAGATTAGAAAGGTGGATATTAAACCGATAAGACCGATAATAAGTCCGATAATTCGCAGGTTTGACATTCTTTTTTCACCAATGTAACAATTAAGGAATATCTTCTTTTTAAAAATTCAATGATTTATTGTGTGTTAATCGTCCATCCCGTTTAATCCTGCTTATTCACCACCTATTATGAGGGGCATAACCTAAAGTATTAATCGTTGGGGAGAGGATGGGTTTGATTTGAATAATATCTTCATCGGTGAATTCTTTTACCCATTTATTGATATTGTCTTTTTTTAGTTTTGGAATACTTTTAAAAAAATCATGCGTTGGGTCAACTTCCAGTGTATCAAACACCTTTAATAATGTATTTTGAGGCGTTGATAGAAGATCTTCATATCGAATTTCAACTTTATTTTGTTCAGGTATGAACATCCAATTTTTTTTAACCGCCTCAACAGCTTTGACCCACTGCATGGCATTGAATTGCAATGTTGAGTGTGTTTGAAGATATTTTTGCCAATTTTCGAATCTTAGCCCCCATCCTGTTTTACCGTTCCACTTGGCTTTATTCAGGTAGCGCAAAGGGTTGATGGATGGATTTGAGTTTATTTCATATAAAACTGCCATCAAACGATACCGCCAGAAAGGTTGCCGCTTTAACATGTTGATGGCTGTCTGAAAAAGCATCAGAAAATCTTTTTGCTTTACCATGTGTTTTCGTTTGGCCCATTCTTTTTGGATCGACAGCGTCACATCCCGTCCGTCTCGAAGAATATGGATCCACTTTGCTTCGGGTATAATATCCTGAACAATTTTCACATTGAATGCATATCTATGCGATTTGTCCAGTACGATCGGCTTGTTTGCCTTTTTTGAAAAAAGTCTATATTCTCTTCGAATTTTTTGTATAATTTGATCATTTAGACGTCTGTCAGACCATATATCGTTTTCTTTGTCCGGAAAATATGACCCCCATAAATAGTAAGGTTCATACCACTCCGCTATTTGTTTATGGCAGTTGAGTATATTCCCCAAAATGGTTGTTCCCGATCTCGGGGAACCGGTTATAAAGACAATATTCATGAGACGGTTTCGTCCTCATCCTTTCTTTCATCGTTATTTTCGAGTTTGTAATTCACTATGGCAATTTCTCTAGCCAGCTTTGTTAGGTCTCGCTGAATGTTATCCATTCTGGATGCTAAATTAAAAATAATGGTAAACAGGACACAGACCGCAATAATAAGAATGAATAACATTCTGTTTTTCATCTGAACCAGCAGCATTGTTTTGTCTAGAAATTCCGGGAAAATGCTAAAAAAACCGATACCGGCCCACATCAAAACCCAAATGATCCCGGATCGAAATCCCATTTTTTCATGCTTAATATTCCAGAGTGAACGCCCAATTAACACGAGGCTCAAGATGAAAATCAGAACGCCCAAAATAGTTATTTTCAAAACCTAATTTCTCCTATCCTTAATGAAAAAAGTTGGGCCGTAAAATTCTGTTTATTATTTGAAGAAAGACATACCATATTTCAGAGCGGGGATTTCCCTTTATCCAGAAGGGCCTTTGTGAGAGCACGCAACACACCGAAACCGTATCGCATTTCTCCTTTATAGGAATTGCCGCTACTTCTTTCCAGTAAATTTATAGGAATTTCACCAACGCTTAAACCGGCCCTGGAGCATCTCACGAACATTTCAGATGCAAGATACTGAGGCTCAATCGAGTTGTTCAGCGAGGCAATGACTTTTTTTAAAGATTTTGTGCGAAATGCCCTGAAACCGCACATGGGATCCGTCATGCGATACCCGGTTGCGACATTGATTAACCAGGCGAATGCCGGCAGAAATGTTCTTCTAAGAAATGGTGCTGTAATATAGTTGGATCCCAGCCTTCTTGAACCGACAACGATATCATCATCACCTTCTCTCATTGCTCCTACGAAGTGAGAAATCTCACTTGGATTGTGCTGCCCGTCTCCGTCCAATTTTACGATGATATCATAGTCTTTCTCAAGAATAACATTATAACCGGCAATCGTCGCAGCGCCCTGACCGATGTTTATTGGCAAGGAGATAATATGAATACCGAGGTGTCTCAATATGTTAATTGTATTATCGCTCGAGCCATCGTCAACTACAAAGATGTCATAATCCGGTGAGATTTTTGCCAACACCGCTTCTATGTTTTTTTCTTCATTAAATATTGTAGTTAAAACAGCAGTTTTCATTCAGTTTTTAACAATTCAAAAAATCCACCAACAACAGCAAAGATGAGCATTTGTGAGAAGAATAGAATGCCGATTAATACACCTCTTTCTGCGGGCAAATTAGAAGTCGTCAACAAAAAGGCATAAGCCCCTTCTCTGACACCGATCCCGGCAAACGAAACGGGAATCATCTGGATCAATAGTACCAATGAGCACATCCATACGATATCGTGGAAAGGAATTGGCACTGCAAGTGATTGAAATATGAAATACATTCGGAAAATAAATAAAATATACCAAATGATGCTTATAGTCAACAAAGTCCCCAGTAGAGTGCCGGATCTGTTTTTAAGGGAAAAATTTTCAACAAATTTTTCTACCGCTTCTAATTTGTCGTATCGTTTTGCCATAGCTCCAATGAAGATTTTGACACGATAATGGAGTGCTGGGTGGAGAAGATATGTCATTACAAACAGGGTAACTGCAAACAATAATAAAATAGCAGGCCAGAGGTACGATTTCATCCGGATAACGAAAGGGTGATAAGAATATACGAAAAGCGCTATTGAACAAAAAACAAGCAACGTTAATATAAATGTCGTTCGCTCAAATATCGTCGCGGCGAGAAAAAAGCTTCTTCCTTTTTTATTTTCTGTGATCAAATACCATCTGGCCGTAGCCTTTCCTACTGATGAGGGCAAAAACAGACCATAAAAGCGGCTGATAAAATTAATTTTCACCATGGAAAAGAATGATCTGGCTATGGTGGTGTTTTTAATAAGCACGTAAAATTTGGCAGATATTGAGATGGTTGTTGAAAGGGCAAAGAGGGTGGATATGAGATATAGATTTAAGTCTATTGTTTGAAACGCTTCAATTAAAACAGTCCAGTTCACCCAAAAAGCAAGATATCCAAATAATAAACACGAAACCAATAACCGGAAGATAATTCTCATCTCTTATTTCCCACTGAACGTTTGCCCAGATTTTTTATGACCCCCACAAATAGTGAGGGAAACAATCCCATCTGCATCAAAAGCAGGGTAAAAACTTCTCTAATCAAGGACGCTCTATACACCGCGTGGGATAATACAGGCAAATCAGTCGTAGAGATCATGGACGTTTCATATTTAAAATATTCCAGATATTTTTTCGTGAAATACGTGATTTTATTTATTTCCGAGAGGCTTAGGTTGTTTTTCCAGATATCAAGGCTATCGGAAAATATTCCCATTTTTTTATTTTTGATGAATGAGCTGTTATGATTTTGAATTTTAACCATAGAGTCGTTATAATCGAGGCCGATAAATTTTGATATATCCTTGCTTCGTGCCAATGGATCTACGACAATATCCTCATATTTTAACAGCAGAATTTCGTTTTCGGAATATCTACGTAACAGAAACAAAATATGCTTACAGAAAAAATTCCAGATCGCAGCGCCGGATTCAATGCTTCGAACGAGTTTTCTTGCTTTCATGGAGGCAATCACCGCTCGACTATCGCGAACAATTACAATTGTTTTTAAGTCTGTTTGAATATTTTTTTTAAGCAGATCGACAAACATAACATGCCGAGGCGTTTTGTCTCCAATGAAGCTTGGACCATCCGAATTGTTTGTGCAATAGTCTCTGATAAAATCAAGATATTCATCAAAATAATCGTTAAATTCATTTGACTTTGACCGATTTGATGAAAATATATCTATACCGGAACGCTTAACCGCTGCATCTTCTGCTATTATTTGCAGCATTTTCAGACGGTTTTTTTTAAAGTTAACCAGTCTTCTTGCGCCCCATATCTTATTAATGAACTGCGTCTGTGGAAATATGAACACATCCGGATGCGAGTTCAGCATGTTTCTTACCATTGTTGTTCCAGATCGGGGGCAGCCCCCTATGATGATGAAAGGGTTCATTAAACGCTCAAAAGAGATCTAAGGGTTTGTCGTTATCTCTATCTTTATGTTATTCAAATTGTTCAAGTAGTTTCGAATAGTGTCGCGTTGCTTTTCTGATAATATTTTCTTTAATAACAGGATCCAGTTCCTTTTTCCATTTGTCCATCACCCGTTTATCTTTATAAACAGAATAGGGGTCATCGTTGTTTACCTGGTTGGAAGCCTTGATGAAATCGACAGTCTGTTTTGACAGCGGTAAATCAAGGAAATCAAAAAGATTTTCAACTGCATTTTCGGTATTCGACACCATTTTTTCATATATCAGAAAGTAAACCTTATCATCAAACTGTTGTTTTATATTTATAAAGATATCAGTTGCTCTTTTCCAACCATCATAACCCCAATATTCTTCCGGTTTTCCTTTGTTTCTGAATGCTGCCAGATTCCATTCTTTCAACGGATCGGCATCTGTATGAAATTCTTTAGGCGTATTTATCCAGGAATTAATTGCGCCGCAAGGATGTCTCAGCACACATATTATTTTCAATGTATCATTAAAAAATTGAAGCATTTTCGGCAATAAAAAGTGATATCTTACCATTTTTATTGCCAGAATTTCCGGTTTGGGCAATTTATTCTTGAAAACAGGATATATCCCACTGTTTCTTCGTTCCGTTTGTAATAAAAAATCATCTGCTGAATCATAAACCCTTTTAAAAAAATCAAAATAGTTATTTCTATCTGAATGAATATCAAGAAAATCTTTGAATGCCTTGGCAAACAAAGGTTGGAATCGATATGCGGTTATAGGGGAGCTGTCCAAAACTTGGCCAACCCAGCTCGTTCCGGAGCGTGGTGCTCCTGAAATCATTACGACCCGATTAAACATGGTTATTCCTAAAAATTAATAATTGAGAAGGGGAATAGAGATGAAATAAGAATAAGGTGTTACAGATCATTAGTTGGTATTCTTAATTCGGTATTCCGGAAAAAAGGCGTCTTTTAAACCACTCGAATGCGCATTCTTGTAATCAACCAGTTTCTTGGTTATTGGTAGATTGTGAATTATTCCGCAGGTAAAAAATGATATCCTGTTTTTAGAAAAGGACTTTTTGAATTTGTAAACACCTTCACGACCCCCTTGGAAGTCGAAAATTTTCAACTTCTTTTTCTTAAAATACCTTATGGCTTCATGTAGAATCAGATTGTTCGCTTGATATCGGATATAATTCTGATCGGTTGCCATGAGGTAATAGTGTGCAGCCTCTCCTGCTTCACAAACGAATACACCGCCGCTGATAATAACATCATCAATAATTGCGCATATCAGTGCTATTTTGCTCCCCAGGGTTTTAAAAAGATCCATAATAAATTCTTGACTGAAAAGATAATGGCCTGGTGCCATTTTTCTTTCCATCTCAGCATTGTAGATCTTATAAAAATGGGTCACATCATTTATATCATCGGACACATAAACTTTAACCCCGAGCTTTTTTGCCTTTCGAATGGCAGTTCTGGCCCTTCCTTCCATATTCACCCAGATTCGATCTTCGGGCAGCCTCAAATCCACATAAATCGATTCGCGATTTTTGGACACCGGTAATAATTCGGTAAAATTAGAATGGTTCTGGAGATAGGGATCAAATCTGATAAATTCAGAGACAAAACGCTCCTGTCGAGAAAAATCTGAAAAAACTTGGATAAATTCTTTAAATATCAATTTGTTCAACCGGCTGTTGCTGGGTAGCGGGCCGCCATAATACCATGAAGAAATAATGTCAAAATGGTCGGATAAATTTATGGCACAATTTTCAGAAAACGGCAGCTTATCCAATCGACGTCTGAAATAAGGATAGTAAAGGTATTCCTTTTCATTACCGAACACAAAGAGTTCAGCTTCATCCTGATAATGTTTTTCCAAACATCTGATATATTCAGGAGAATGATAAATACCCTTTTGCTCAAGTCGGCTATAGTAATTTTTCCACAAAGCAAAATCGGGTTCAGATGTATGAAGTGTTTTTACTGTCCAATTCATGTGTGCAATATTTCAACCGAGGACTAAAATTCCCGGAGTACTTCGATAATTCTGTCCAGTTGTTGTTGTGCCAGCCCCGGATGATTGGGTAATCCCAGAATCTTTCCGGCGACCTTCTCAGCATTGGGTAGAAAAAACCCGGAATAATCGAGGCCCAGCTTGCCCAAAACTTTTTGTTTATACAGCGGCTCCTGATATCTCAGGCGATGTCCGATTTTATTATTCATCAGATGCTGTTTCAGATCTTCGAAATTCTTGCCCGTATTGTTTTCATCTACCATCAGCGGACACCAAAAGTAGGTATGTTTTACATTATTCTTGGGAACAGGTATGCGGGCCCAGGAAAGTCTTTCAATGTGCCGAATAAGATAATCGGAGTTGGCGATCCGCTTTTCATTCAACTTGTCCAATTTGTCCAGCTGCACCAGCCCCATTGCGGCTTCCATTTCGGTCATACGGTTGTTAAAACCCAGGCACTCATGCGTGTCGCGGTCTTTCATCCCATGATTTCGGATGATTTTACACAGATCGGCAATCTCAGAGTTGTTTGTGGTAATCAGTCCCCCCTCGCCGGTAGTCATATGTTTTGTGGCGAAAAAAGAGAAAACGCCTGCTTGCCCGATACTTCCGACTTTCCGGCCATTGTATTCGGTCCCGTGGGCCTGTGCACAGTCTTCGAGAATGGGAATGCCATATTTTGATGAGAGCGACAAGAAATCATCCATTTTTGCGGCAGCACCAAACAGATGAACCGGAAGGATGGCTTTTGTTCTGGATGAAATCTGCTTTTCTGTGCTCTCCGGGGACAGACAAAGATCATCCATGTCAATGTCTGCGAAAACCGGGACCGCCCTCAGATAAAGCACCGCAGAGACGGTTGCAAAAAAGGTCAGCGGTGGGACGATCACTTCATCGCCTTCACCCACACCCATTGCCTCAAGGGCAATATGCAGTGCGGCTGTCCCGCTGTTTACCGCGACGGCATGATTGGCGCCGATATATTCGGCAAAGCGCTTTTCAAACGCTTCAACCCTGGCACCGGAGGCATAGTTTCCGGATAAAAGCACTTCACGGACCGCTGAAACTTCCGCTTCACCGACTTGCGGTTTTGCCACTTGAATGAAATCATCCGTCATATAAGTATTTCCAAACCAAATTATTTGTACTGAAATGAACTGTTTCGGTATTTATCGGCATCCCAGTTCCAGTCCAGCGTCTCAAATTTTTGGACAAGTTCTTTTATTCCATCTTCCACGGAAAAATCGGCTTTCCAGCCGATAATATTGTTCAGTTTCTGACAATTGATCCGGTAATCCCGCCTGTCTGTGGGTTTGTCTTTGGCGTACTCTATTTGGGTTTGGGGGAGAATCGACTGGACGATTTCAGCGATTTCTCCGACCGTTTTGTTATTCGATTTCTCTCCAAGGTGAAATATTTTTCCACTTCGAATAAAGCGCGGTGTGTCCAGCGTTTTGACCAGGGCACGAGCGACATCCTTGACATGAATCAGCGATCGGTACTGCTGACCATCCCCGTGGATGGAAATTTTTCCGTCTTTCCATGCCTTATAGGCAAACAGGTTTGTCACGAGGTCGAGCCGGGGCCGGGGCGACCATCCAAAAACGGTGGTCAGGCGCAATATCGTGGGGTGGAAATGGGGCACTGTATTGGCCCGATCCAGAATAATCTGTTCGGACCGCAGTTTTGCCTGTGCGTATCCTGAAAGCGGCGCTGTCGGCGTCTCTTCCGTAACCTCTTCATAAAGTCCCTGAACATTTCCGTAAACGGAACAGGAGGACGCAAAGATAAAATCCCTGACCAGATCCAGTTCAGGATCGGTACAGCAATTGACCAGGGTGCGCGTGCTTTCGACATTTATGGAAAAATGCGCCTTTGGATAGTTGTTGCAGGCAAATTCGCCCACGATGCCTGCAAGGTGAATGATGGCATCCACTCCCTCCAGGGCATAAATGATGTCTTTTGAATTCCTGCAATCCCCTTCAATGAGCTCGATGTTGTCGAGAAAAGGCGCCAGGGATTCTTTTCCCCAGTAAAATGTATCAAAAACCACCGGGGTGTAATTGTTTTTTAACAGTTCTTCGACAACGAGGCATCCGATATATCCGGCGCCTCCGGTAACCATTACTCTCATTCCTGACTCCTCTGTTTTTGGTGCCCAATTAATTTTTTAAACGTTATTCCCGGTTTTGGTAAGATCTATTTCACGTCATAGACCGTCCGCTTTCCTTCCCTGTGATCCACCACATAGAGCAGCGTGCCTTTTTTCTCGATTTCCTCTAGAAGCGACGGAAGCTTAGCCCTGTCCAAATCGTAAATGCGAAAGTAAATGTTAAGATAACCCTGCGGAGCATTATCGCCGGAGCTCAAAATACTTGCCGTGCGAGCCCCGTAATTGCTGATGAGTTCCCGGGTTTCTTTTATGGGTCCGGGCATATCCTTGAAACGGACGGCGAACTGCACGCCTTTTTTCCCCATGCCGGTCAGGGAAATGATAACCCTGAAAATGTCGTTCTGGGTTATAACACCGGCCAATTGATTCTGTTGGTCTATGACAGGTAAACCTGAAATCCGATTTTCCAGAAGGATTGCCGCAGCCTCTTCGATGGTTAAGTCGGGCTGAATGGTGATCACTTCTCTTTTCATTATGTCACCCACCTTGACTTTGGATATCAGGTACATCAGTTCGTGCATATCGAGTGTTGTTGCGTCAGAAGGAGAGGCCTTTTTCAAATCCCTGTCCGTAATGATGCCGACTAAATTGCCTTGTTTCATAACCGGAAGTATTTTTATTTTACGTTCCTGCAAAACAAAGATGGCACTTTGCATTGAATCATCCGCATCCACGGTGATGACCTTTTTACTCATCCAGTTTTTTACCAGCATTTTTTCCTCCATGGCCTGAAGATTATTTCCTGTAACATGAAAACTATGTCATAAAATTGTAAAAGGTTCAAGATATACGAATATAGTGGCTTCTATAAATATGTTCCTATTGATCCGCTTCGTTTATGTTTTATTAAGTTTTGGCTGAAACGGAACGCTATTTTGACAACCGCTATAAACCAAAGCTTCTTGACTTGGGGTTGAAAAATCTTTATGAATTGAAACCTTTTTAATAAAGAGTCATAAATGATCTGCCACAAAGACACAAAGGCACAAAGAGAAGATTTATAAGAAATTTTTCCCGTATCTGTAGATCCCACCCCTCCGGGGTGAAAGCAAAGTATGGGTATGGATTCTATATAACCTTGGTGTCTTGGTGCCTTTGTGGCAACACTTGAATCATCATAAAATAATGAAAAATAAAATAAAAAAGATAATCTCTCAAGCCGTTTTCGCAGCATATGAAAAAGGGGATTTAACCTCATCTGAAGTTCCCGATGTGGAAGTCGAGGAACCCAAGGTTGCGTTACACGGTGATTTTTCAACCAACATATCGATGGTTATGGCATCTGCCCAGAGGATGCCTCCGAAAAAGATCGCCGAGGCCGTCATCCACCATATGACCGATCCGGAAGATATCATTGCCAGAGCTGAAATTGCAGGCCCCGGTTTTATTAATCTTTTCATGAACATTTCATCCTGGCATCCGATTTTACACCGGATTCATGAGAAAAATGATCGATACGGCGCTTCAAATATTGGCAATGGCAAAAACATCCAGGTGGAATTCGTGAGTGCCAATCCCACCGGGCCGCTTCATGTCGGGCATGGCCGGGGCGCTGCCGTGGGCGATACCGTGGCAAATATCCTTTCGTTTTGCGGGTACACTGTTGAAAAAGAATACTATATCAATGACTCGGGCAGACAGATCAACACTCTGGGACGGTCTGTTTACCTGAGGTATAAGGCGTTTTTGGGGGAAGAAATTGAGTATCCGGATGACTGCTACCAGGGAGATTATATCATTGATTATGCGAAAAGAATAAAGTCGCTGGAAGGGGACTCAATTATAGATCTGGATGAAGCGGAAGCCATACGCTTTTGTGCCCGATATGCGGCAGAGCATATATTGAAAAACATTAAAAACGATCTGGAATCTTTCGGCGTAGAATACGACAACTGGTTTAGCGAACAGAGCCTTTTCGATTCCGGCAAGGTGGAAAAGGTCATTGATGATTTTCGCCGTCAGGGCGTGATCTATGAAAAGGATGGGGCACTCTGGTTTAAGACGCACGATTTTGGGGATGAAAAAGATCGTGTGGTCGTGCGTAATAACGGACAGCCCACATATTTTGCTTCCGATATTGCATATCACCAGGACAAGTTTGACCGTGGATTTGATCGGGCTATCGACGTCTGGGGTGCGGATCACCACGGATATATTCCCCGCGTAACCGCTTCAATAGAGGCGTCCGGCCGCAGAAGAAACCGGTTTAATGTTATTCTGGTTCAGCTGGTTAATCTGCTGCGGGGCGGAGAACCTGTTGCCATGTCGACCCGGGCCGGTGAATTTGTTACACTGAAAGACGTCATCGAGGAAGTCGGAAGAGACGCGGCAAGGTTCATTTTCCTGACGCGCCATTATGAAAGCACGCTGGATTTTGATTTGGAACTGGCAAAGAAAAAAACAAACGACAATCCGGTTTTTTACGTTCAATATGTTCATGCCCGAATATCGAGTATTGCCCGCAAGGCAAGGGAAATGGGAATACCCTCTGCAGACGGGAATTCCGGGATGATTTCCAGGCTCGAAGCGCCTGAAGAAATCAATCTTATGAAAACAATGGCCCGTTATCCGGAAGTTGTAAAACAGAGTGCGGAGAATATGGAACCCCATCGCATTACGTATTATTTGATGAACCTTGCTTCCGCTTTTCATACCTATTACAATAAGCACAGGGTGCTGACCGATGATCCCGCATTGACCCGCGGTCGGCTGTATATGGTACTTGCCGTTCAAATGGTCATCCGAAACGGACTGACCCTATTGGGAGTTAGCGCGCCGGAAAGAATGTAACCCTGCAGGATCCAGTACACCTTGTATTAAATTTCATAACAGCTCAGCCACTAAGCACACACATTTGCAAATATGGTGACGTAAATATTTCACCACAGAGGACACAGAGAGCACAGAGAGAAATGAAGAAGGATCCTTTTACAGGAAAAATTATTGGGTGTGCCATCGAAGTCCATTGAAATTTAGGACCCGGTTTGCTCGAATCAACATGTCAACAGTGCCTTGCCCGGGAACTTCATTTAAAAAGACTTAAGGACGGAATTCAAAGGTTTAAAATGTAATTCTCTGTGTCCTCTGTGCTCTCTGTGGTTTATCTATAAACTGACCAGTTATATGTCACCGAACTTATGAAATAGAACACTTAGTGGCTGAATAATTACAAATAATGAAAAAAAAAGCAAAAGTTTCAACAACAAAGAAGAAACCGTCCCCTCCGTCGAAGCGTAAAGGATTTGCCTTACGGCTTTTTTTGATCTTCTTTGTTTCGGCTTGGATGTTTATACTCGGTATTATCGTGGGCAGAGGGACAGCCCCGGTACGATTTGACATTGAAAAGCTTCAAAAAGAACTGGCTGCATTAAAAGAGAAAGACATCAAACAGAAAGAAAGGCGATACAAAATCCACAGAGATGCGGGGAGCGACAAAACAGACCTCCGTTTTTACGAAGATCTGAAAGATACAAAAAGCAATGCAAAGCTGCCCGAGGAAATCATCGAACAAAAAACAGAACCAACACCTGGAAAGCCTGACACTGCAAAACTAACGGTGGGCGAAACTGAAGAAGCCCGGGCGGCAGATACGCCCCAAACCGACATCGCAGATTATTCCGGCGGCAAAGTTGAATCCAGTGGAAAGTATACAATACAGATTGCGTCATTTAAAGATTCGGGCGCTGCCGATGAGATGATTGTAACTTTAAATCAAAAGGGGTATTCTGCATACAGGACGACCGGGGAGATTTCAGGCAGGGGCACATGGTTCAGGGTAAGAACAGGGAGCTTTAAAAACAGAAATGAAGCCGATGGCATGCTGAACCGGCTGGCAAAAGACGGGTTTAAGGCGATTCTGATTCGCCAATAGAAAAGGAAAAGAAAGCATTTTGTCTTAAAAAACACCACCCAACCCCCAAGACTCGTTTTGTTAAAGTATAGGGGGCGTTTTTCAAAGATCTCTATTTAGGGAGCATTTCATGAAAATAGACAAAGACGGTGTTATTCATGTGGCGAATCTGGCCCGGCTGAACCTGGATGAAGCGGCCATAGAAAAGTTTGCCGGGCAGATCGGGACAATATTGGAATATGTGGACACACTGGACCGTGTTGACACAGAGGGGGTAACGCCCACTTCCCACGCCATTTCCCTGACCAATGCTTTTCGGGAAGACACGGTCGAAGAACCTTTTGACAGGGACGCGGCACTGGCCAACGCGCCTGAGGATGAGGACGGTAATTTTTTAGTTCCAAAGGTCATCGAATAGCCTGTTGGGTTGTGATAAAAACATTTTAAGTCATCACGAAAACACGAAAAATTTTGGATCATCTCCAAAAGAGTTGGCGATTTTCACAGGATTCAGGGGTCAAAGATTCGAGGATTCAAGCGAAATACTTAATGCAGCGCCCGATCTCTCCGTGCAATGGGTGATCCTATATTAAATCGGGCACTGTTTGAGTATATTAGGGATCGTTGGGAAAAACAGACGCATGCCAAAAAAAAATTGTTAAAAGAAAGTGCCGGTCGTTATGGCAACCTGTTGATTTTTCTCTAGGCATCTGTTTTTTCTTACGAGCCCTTATATACGAGTTTGCGCGGTTTAATATAGGGTTATCCATTGCGCGATTTAAGTGCAAAAACACTTGACCCCTTGTACCAACTCATCGGGAGAAGAACCAAAAATTCTAATTTTTGTGTCTTCGCACTTTCATACTTTCGTGATACGTTTTTTTGGCTCTGGTTTATCCGGGTTAGGAGCAGGTAGTCTATGAAGCTGCACGAACTGACAATACAAAAAGCCCACACGCTTTTAAAGAATAAAGAGATTTCTTCGAAGGAGCTGACGCGCGCGGTCCTGGATCGCATCGCTGCTGTGGAAAAGAATGTGGATGCATATATTACCATTGCAGATGAAACGGCAATGGCCCAGGCGGAGATTGCGGATCGAGCCATTACCGAAAGCCGGCTGTCGCCCCTCACCGGTATACCTCTGGCCATAAAGGATCTGATGTGCACAAAGGGGCTTCGGACAACATGCGCCTCAAAGATGCTCGAGAATTTCGTGCCGCCTTACGACGCCACGGTCATCGAAAAACTGAGGCAGGCCAATGCCGTGATCGTTGGAAAGACCAACATGGATGAATTTGCCATGGGGTCATCCAATGAACATTCACGCATGAAGCCGACCCGCAACCCGTGGGACCTGACCCGGATTCCCGGCGGGTCAAGCGGCGGTTCCGCGGCGGCAGTGGCGGCCGACATGTGCATCGGCGCCCTGGGTTCGGATACCGGCGGATCCGTAAGGCAGCCTGCTTCCCACTGCGGCGTGGTCGGGATGAAACCCACCTACGGAAGAGTTTCCCGCTTCGGTCTCGTTGCTTTTGCTTCATCTCTTGACCAGATCGGTCCTCTGGCAAAAGATGTTACGGATTGTGCTGTTTTGATGAATGCAATTTCCGGTTATGACCCCAAAGATTCCACCTCGGTCCCAAAGAATGTTCCGGATTATGCATCTTTTCTCGAAGACGGATTAAAAGGAATCACCGTCGGTCTTCCCGAAGAGTATACTGCCATGGAAGGACTTGATTCCGAAGTTTCCGCTGCCGTAAAAAATGCCATCCGAACAATAGAAGGCCTGGGTGCCGAATGCGTCGAGGTCTCACTCCCGCATACGGAGTATGTTGTTGCCGCCTATTATGTGATTGCGCCGGCCGAGGCCAGCTCGAATCTTGCCCGGTATGATGGCGTCAAATACGGATTCAGGGACAAAGGCAACGCGGGACTCATGGAAATGTACAGAAGTACTCGAACGATAGGGTTCGGTTCTGAAGTCCAGCGGCGCATCATTATCGGCACTTATTGTCTTTCCGCAGGGTATTATGATGCCTATTACGGGAAGGCTTCTCAGGTCAGAACGTTAATCATGGAAGATTTCAAAAAGGCATTTAATACCTGCGACGTCATACTGTCACCGGTCGCCCCGACACCGGCCTTTAAGATCGGGGAAAAGGTCGACGATCCGCTGACCATGTATCTGTCCGATATATTTACACTGTCGGCGAATCTCGCGGGAATACCCGGCATGTCCGTCCCCTGCGGCTTTTCAGCGGATGGCCTCCCCATCGGGCTTCAGATCATGGCCAGCCACTTTAACGAGGAAACGATTTTCAAGGTGGCTTACAATTTTGAGCAGGCCACCGATTTTCACGACAAAAAACCGGCACTGTAATACCAATTAAACCACGAAGAACACGAAGGGACACGAAGATTGGAATTTGATTAATTTAATGTTAAATATTTGAGCAGTCGGGGAGTTTTCGCTGTTAAGCCGCTTCATGGATAATCAGGTTTTAAACCGTGTGAACTCGTGGTTAAAGGCTCGTAAAAAAGAACAGAGGCTTTCATAGTAAAAAAAATGGTTCGCTTAATGAATGAAGACCTCTTCGATGGTTGATTTGTGCAATGTGTCTGTTCTTTCTAACGATCCTTAAACCACTCAAACAGCACACGCTTTAAAACCTGATCACCCATTTCGCTAATTTATAAAGCTTTATGATAAAAACTTCCCGAATGCTCAAATATTTAAAAACAGGAAATAAACGTATGGTTTTATAAAGCCTAAAAGTTCTTCGTGTACTTCGTGCGCTTCGTGGTAAAAAACATATTAATTCTATAAAAAGGAAATTTGAACTATGAGTATTCAACCGGAAGGTGAAGATCTGAGGAAAGCCGTCAAATGGGTTTCTGAAGAGCGAAAGTATGAGCCGTCAAGAAAACTGAAGGAAATTGTCGAGGAGGCAACCCTTAAATTCGACCTCTCTCCGAAAGGTGCCGACTATTTGTATCGATTTGTTATGCAGGAAAACAAATAGTACCTGAACGAAAGGTCATGTTCAGGCAAAATCCGAATTTCGAATATCGAAATCCGAAACAAATTTGAATGACAAAAATTTGAACATTCATATTTTCGGATTTGTTTCGAGTTTCGAGCTTCGTGCTTCGAGTTTTCCGGTTGCTCGGCTGATGCAGAGGAAATAAATCATAACAGATAGTAAACACCCTATCCCAAAATATGACTAAAATAAAGATACTTCCTGAAATTCTCTCCAACAAAATCGCTGCCGGCGAGGTTGTCGAGCGACCGTCTTCTGTGGTCAAAGAGCTTGTCGAAAATGCGCTGGATGCGGAAAGCACGCGGATTATCATCGAAGTGGAAAACGGCGGGCGGTCGCTGATCCGGGTTTCGGACAACGGCATCGGGATGAACCGCGACGACGCCCTCCTTGCCCTGGAGCGCTACGCCACCAGCAAAATCTATGAAGACCGGGACCTGTTTTCCATCAGCACGCTGGGTTTCAGGGGCGAGGCCCTTCCCAGCATCGCTTCGGTCTCCCGGTTTTCCTTAGTTGCCCGGGATGAGAGCACGCCCGCGGGCACTGAAATTATTGTTGAAGGGGGCACCATAAAACAGGTGTCCGAGGTCGGCGCGCCCGCGGGCACCATGATCACCGTAAAACAGCTTTTTTTTAACACACCGGCCCGGCGAAAGTTTTTAAAAACAACCGCAACAGAGATGGGGCATATAACAGACAGCGTTGCGAGCATTGCACTGGGCCGGCCCGAAGTACATTTCAAACTCCATCACAACAACAAGATCGTAAAGAGCTGGCCCGCGGTTTCCGACCCGCTGGACAGGGTTTCAGATGTTCTCGGCAGCGGGATTAAAAACGATCTTCACAAAATAGAATCCAGTGATCCGTTGATTTCCGTTTTCGGATGGACCTCATCTCCCAGGGTTGCCCGCCGAACATCCCGGGGGATCTACATCTATGTCAACGGCCGGTTTGTCCGCGACCGGGTCATACAGCATGCGCTTTTTGAAGGATATGCGGGAAGGTTGATGAAAGGACAGTTTCCTTTGGCCGTTCTTTTTGTAAAGGTCCCCCCTGACCGGGTGGATGTCAATGTGCACCCAACAAAGCAGGAAGTCCGGTTTGCAGAACAGAGACGTGTTCATGAAACCGTTGCCGAAACCGTATCGGCAACGCTGAAGCGATCGGACCGGGCCGAATGGTCGCCCACAGGACCGCCTCGAGAAAAGCCGCCCGAGCCGCCGCACCAAGTTTCAGAGCCGCTGGTCGATTACCATTCATCAAAACAGGAACTGCCGCTCAAGGTGGATATGAAAGATCCGGCCACAGCGCAGGCGCATCTCTGGGATCAAAAGCGTTTCAGTGATTTGAGGGTGATCGGACAGTTTCATAATACATATATCCTCTGCGAATCCAATGAGGAACTGTTTGTCATCGATCAGCACGCCGCCCATGAGCGCATCCTTTACGAGCAGCTCAAGGATCGGTCTTTAACACATAAAAGTGTTTCCCAGAAACGCCTGGTTCCTGAAACCGTTGACTTCGGATACCGGGAATCAACGGTTCTTGAAGCGCTGATACCGGATCTCAAACAACTGGGCCTGGAGATCGAACCCTTTGGGGGGAATACGTTTGTGGTAAAATCGGTGCCCGCCCTTCTTGAAAAGGGAGATATCTCCCCTCTGGTGATTGAAATCGTGGAAAAGATGGTGGAGATCGGCTTCTTCCCCGGTCTTGAAAACGCCATTGATCAATGCCTGATGCTCATGGCCTGCCACGGTGCTGTCCGGGCCAACCAGCCGCTGGCCGATAAAGAGATCGAGGCGCTCCTAAACCAGCTCGATGCGTGCGACAACCCGTCCCACTGCCCGCACGGCCGCCCCACGTGGATTCGATGGTCGAAAAAAGACCTTGAAAAAGCTTTTGGTAGAATTAGTTAAGTAAGGGGTCGGGGAGTTTTCGCCATTAAGCCGATCCATGGATAATCAGATTTTAAACCGTGTGAACTCGTGGTTAAAGGCTCGTAAAA
>JBHPCZ010000050.1:0-22509 GCA_042573625.1 Thermodesulfobacteriota bacterium | reverse complement strand
TTAAAAAATCAGGCGAAACAATCACCGGATGCAAAAACTTAACCGGAAATTACTGATTTATTTTATGGCAAGACCTTCGACAAACGGGTCTCCCGGAATTATGGTAAAGGACCAAAATTTCCGGAAGAGTGAATTAGCGCAAACCCGATCGAGATTCATGGTATGTTTTGAAACAGGATAAAAACATACCGGCCAAGAACGAATTTTAAAAATGGAGCGGTTAAAAGCAGAGCGGTTCAACCGTTTCTCCCGAAATTCCAAATGGGGCAAAAATCGTCTTCCGCAGAGCGGTTCAATATGTTGATGAAAAAAGAAACCGCGCTAAAGGATCGCAACGCACAAATTCCCCGTCCCGCTTTAACTTTCGAGAATACCTGATGAGATGGTGACATGTTTTGCAGGGCCGTTTTCTTTCCTTATGATTGCATGTGAACACACCCGGTCCGACAAAAAAATCCGATCTATTTTTGTTCCGGCAAAATACGCCAGGTTATCAGGGGCGAAAAAACATACAGGATCATATACGTTAGCGCCGCGTATCCCAGATAGGGAGTAAACACGAAGACGAGCAGCAGCAGCATGTTCAGACGGCCAAACCAGGAGTGCCGGTCCATATAGCGCCCGAGATGCAGGTAGCGCAGGGGATAAAAGTTCATCATAATCGCCGCAAAAATCATCAACCCAAAGCAGAAAATGCCCCAATAACGTGCCCATTCCGAGAACTCATTAACAGCCTGACTGAACATGATCAACGGTGCGACCACCAGTAACGCCGCCGCCGGCGTCGGCATCCCTTTAAAAAACCCGGGAACAGGGGTGCGGTCAAGGGTGAAGTAAACCAACCGGGCGACCCCCATAAAAGTATACAGCAACGCCGCCAGCCCCACCGGAAGCTGCCGAATCACAGGATCCGGAAAGCCCGAGAGCGACAAATAAAAGATCCAAGCCGGCACAATGCAGAAACTGACGGCATCGGCAATGTCGTCCAGAAGACCGCCAAAGGTGATTTGGTGTGACCTGTTCTGTTCGGGAAGGGGATCTGTCAGGCCCAGTTTCCGCGCCAGCGCCCCGTCGAGTTTGTCAAAGATAGCCGCACCGATGAGAAAAAGATAGGCCTCGCGAACGCGATTTTGGTAAGCAAAAAGGACGGCCAGCAACCCCATCATGGCATTCATGATGGTCAATGTGTTGGGAAAAAAAGACAAAATCTTCCGCCGCAGAAGTTCATCTTCATCACAGATCTCATCCAGGCAGTAGGTGCCGTATTTCCGGCAGTATGCGGCAATAGATCCGAAATTTATAATCAAAAATATGATTTCGATTATAAACAGGACGCGCAGAGGAAGGTTGCCCAGCCAGGAAATCCAGGTGTAGATCATAAAATTCGGACCTCCGGGAACAAAAAAGGCATGCGCGTACAAAAGGGTTCCGACCGGTGCGGCCACCATGGTTCTAAGCCGTGTAAACTCTCTCAATTCCGGTTCAGGTCCCGTGCGCATGGCGAAATAGCGCATGAAGTGGGCGAAATTGTCACGGATTAGGACGGTGACACACAAAATCAGGACAAAAATGCCATGAAGCAATTCCGCTTTGGTGCTTGCAAGCGAAGTGAAAAGAAGGCGCCACATGATACCGACAGCCACCAGCGGAAAAATAATCGAATATACAATCTTGTCCATTACGCGGTCGGCAAGGTGGGCCATTGTGGAGTAGAGCTGAAACCGGGTAGCAAACCATCCGTCGATCAGGTCAAAACTCATGGAAACAAAAAGCAGCGACACTCCCAGCGTATAGATCGCCGGGTTGCGGGTCCACATGACCGCCAGCGCGCAGAGCATTCCCCCAAAAACGAGTGGTGGCCTGCCATAAACCAGTAATGCTGAAAATCTCTTCTGAAAATTGCGCTTTGCCGGTACGCCTTCTTTCCCGATGTTTTGAGTAATCAACGATCTATCCCTGAAAAATAACGACAACCTTGTGTCAAGAATCGAACATCGAATTTTGAACCTGCAACTGGATCGCATTCCCGGTTCGTGGAATGCGGGGGTTGCGGTGGCTTTCAATATTGAAGGCTAACATGATAAGGGTTAAATGAAAAGGTTTTAGTCGATGCGGTTGGACCTTTATTGGTTGATACGATCAGACAACCGGGAGTCTCCGGTTTCCACAGCACATTTGCCAAAAATTTAGGACAGGCGATCCCGGAAATCCCTTCCTTCCTTTTGTCTCGGATCTTCTTGGGGATCTACCAAATGATGTTGTGTGGGTTTTCCCTTAGCCGAGAAACTCTTTCTTCCAACGGGGGGTGCGTCGAAAAAAGGCTCATAAGCGATCGGCCGGACAGCGGGTTTACAATAAATCTTTAAAAAACCAGGAATCAGTCCGCCGATTATACAGTTGTTTTTGGAGAATTTATTTTTAGCATATACTTTTTCTATGCGTCAAAACCAATAAAACTGAAACGTTTTGACGTTATATTTTAATTGTATCCGTCTGGGAACGAAGTGGTCTTAAAACCAGCATTTTTCGGAAAGCGAAGATGCGGATATGTTAAGCAACCCTGAATTCCCAGTTCAGCCAAACAGGAACTCAAGGTTCTCTTATTCTTTTTTCAAGATTTATAGGGTTTAAATATGTTGGTGAGAAACTGAGTTTGTTGTCAATCGCCCACGCACGCTCTATTGAATATCTTCCTTTTGTTGTAATTGAATAAAGATAGAAATTTGAGGGTTATCAGCCCTTTATTTTGTAGCTATTTGTGATATAGTCACTTCACTTTAAATCTAGAATTAAACGGTAGATATTAAAAGAGGTGCGTTATGAACGACTGGTCTGCGCTTTTTGAAAAATTTTTCCCAAAAACCGTCGGAGAAGCAGCCCATCCTTATATCTTCTACAAAGGAATATTGACCTTATCCGGTGCTTTTATTCTATGGCTGATTTTAAAACAGATTCTGGTTTCTGCTGAAAAGCGCACACACAAATTCGAGTTCATCCGGATTAATGATCAGATTTTTCTGTTTGCCCGAAGATTCCTGCTCTATTCCCTGATACTGGCAACCGGATCCTATCTTCTCCGGCTATTTGACATCCAATTATTGGAAAAACCTTTTTATGCATTATTGATCATCCTTCTTGCTGGACCGGTAAAAGATTTTTTTATCATCGTACTTAAATATCTCGAAACCAATATCGCCGAGAAAACGGAAACCAAAGCAGATAACATTGTTTTCGACCTGCTCAACAAATTTGCGAGCGCCATTATTTACGCTACCGCGATTATCTTGGCGTTGGACATGCTCGGTATCAATGTGATGCCGTTTATCGCCGGCGCCGGTGTTGCAGGAATCGCCATCGGCTTTGCCGCAAAAGACACCCTTTCAAACCTGATTGCCGGTATATTGCTGATTATCGATCGGCCCTTTGAAATAGGCGATCGGATTGAAGTGTGGAGCGCCCCTGCCGGCAGCGCCACCTGGGGAGATGTTATTGATATCGGCCTTCGCGCCACCAAGATCAAAACAACAGACAATATCGTGATCATCATTCCCAACAACGAAATTATGATGCGTGATATCGTGAACTACACCATTATCACTTCTAAAATCAGGGTCCGGATAAATATCGGGATTTCCTACGACGTGGATATCCGCAAGGCAAAGGATATTATCTGCGGTGTCGCGGAATCGGCTGACTGGATTGCCAAAGACCCGCCGCCCAAAGTGGTGGTACGAAATTTCGGCGAATCTTCAGTGGATTTACAGCTCCGGGTGTGGATTAATGATGCAAGAAAGCGGATGGATACGATTTCCCATATAATGGATCATGTAAAAACCGCTTTTGATGATGCGGGAATCGAAATACCGTATCCCAAACGGGACATCAGTATTGTCCATCAAGAATGATTGGAGTAATGGAATAAAATAATCTGGAATTCTGAACATCGAACAAGGAACCGCAGAATAATCAAGTTGTCTTTCGAAATTCAACATTCCTTGTTCGATATTCTGCAGTTCAAATAAGGTCTGGAGTATTAACAGCAGCTCTGTAGATCCTAAATGGCTGTCAATCTACTCTTCTAAAGTATGCCGAACCAAATGCCCCAACTCAGGGAAAATAAGCGCTTTACAGGCAAGTTTACACGCGTTTAGGCTCCCCGGCATACAGAACACCACAGTCTTTTCGATGACACCGGCTGTCGCCCGGGATAAAAGGGCAGCAGAATCTATTTCTTCAAAGCTGAGTTGGGAAAAAATCGCTCCAAATGCCGTAATTTCCTTGGAAAACAACGGACGTACAGCCTCGATGGTGACATCCTTGTTGCTGATACCCGTCCCCCCTGTCAGAAGGATCACCTGAGCGTCATGATTGCGAATGCCCTCAAGTACGGATTGGGTTATGATTTCAGCGTCATCCGGAATAATCCGATGAAATGCAATATCGTGTCTTTCCTTTTTGGCCTGCTTGCGGATCCAGTGTCCGCTTTTATCCTCTGCCAGCGTCCGTGTGGATGAAACCGATACGATGCCGACCTTTACTTTTTTCGGAGCCGTCGTCTTGTGATGTTTAGTTCCCATACATCGTCTTATGCTATAATAACCCTATCTTCACCGTCATGCTCGGAAAGCAGCACATTGACGGTTTCAGAACGCCGTGTTTCTACAAATTTCCCCACATAATTGGCCTGGATGGGAAGTTCCCTGTGACTTCGATCCACCAGCACCGCGAGCTCTATACGATCCGGTCTGCCGAAATCGATAAGAGCATCCATGGCCGCTCTTGTCGTACGTCCCGTGAAGAGGACATCGTCGACTAAAATAATCTGTCTGCCATCGACGGAGAAAGATATATCCGTGGCTTTGACAGTGGGATGATGACTGATTCGGGTCCAATCATCCCGATACAGGGTGATATCTATATCGCCTGTCGGTATTTCAATCCCTTCGATTTTATTGATCCTGGACTGAATGCGCTTTGCGAGATAAACGCCGCGGGTTTGGATGCCGATAAGCGTTAGGTTGTCAGCGCCTTTGTGGACTTCAAGAATCTCATGGGTCATTCTTGTCAATATTCGATCGATATCTGCTGCATCTAAAATCGCATCGTTTTTGTGCATCGTTTTCTCCATATACTGATAACAATAGGGTTGCCGGAAATGGGAACCGATTTCCGGCAAGCTGTTTTGCCTCACACATTGAGCCATTCAGTCTTTTTTTATACCAAGCACTATCTCAAGATCAAGATTTATATCACACTTTACTGAATTCGCCAGAAATTCAGCATTTTCCCTCGGTTTTATAGCGGTTGTCAAAATAACGTTCCGTTTCAGCCGTCGGACAATTTAGTTTTGGCCGGCAAGAAATCGTCAATAGCCTTCATTTCTGTCACAGATAAAATAGTGCCAATATAGACTTGCTTCCTGGAAAAGAATAGTTTAATTCTTCCGGTAAAAAAATGTATGAGACAAAATGCTCGAACCACGCCGGGTTCTATTGTTTGGCTTGGATTATTTAGATATATCCCGCTCGTTCAACCTTTATAAGATTTGATCGTTATTGCAATGAAAAAGAAACTATTGGTGGCAATTGTTTTGAGCCTATTGCTAACAGGCTGTGCGGAAATTTTCCATGAAAGAATGAACAACCATCTCATCCGGCGTAACATCAATGACCCGGTTCCTTCAAATTTCCACATATGCTATGCCCATGGATGCAACAAAAGAGCATTAATCAGTTTAACTTCGAGTGAATGGAATAGCATCCGGCAGGTTTTTTCTTCTAAACCGGAGAGCCCGTCCAGGGAAAGAGAGAATATTTCCAAAGCGATTTCAATGCTTGAAACGATCGTCGGCGAGCGGTCAGGCACAAGTGGCGATCTAGGGGGGAGCTTCCCCGGGACTTTTAAAAAAAATCAGATGGATTGTGTAGATGAGGCGTTAAATACGGGTGTATATATTACGATGATGGAAAAAGATGGTCTTTTTCAATTTCATGAACTTTACAGGCTTGCACGGCGCGGGGTACTCATTAATGGCTGGCCGCATCAGGCGTCGGTTATTGTTGAAAAAGATTCGGGCAGGGAATATGTGGTTGATTCCTGGTTTCTGGATAATGGAAAACCACCCTTTATACTTCCAGTTGAAGTATGGAAATCCGGATGGCGCCCCTAATCCGATTTTCTCTCGAGGCTGAGCGGCTCAGCAACAAGGCCTTTCAGCCCGAAGATGTAATACCTGAATCTTGCATGAAAATTAACAAGAATCTATAACCTAAGTTGTTTAATTGAAGCAGGTTTATACAAAATCATAGCATCATATTTTTTACCCAAAGGGTATCTGGGATGATGATCTTTTTTTCTCATCAATTTTCACCCAAAGGGCGAGCCGGAGGTCCCGTGATGCTCGGGCAAGCGGTTCCGCTGAAATTGTCTTGATTTTGACCCGTATTTTCCCTATTGTAACTTCAGTTCATTTCGGGCGATGAACCTGTTTTCCCGCCCTTATGCGAACGCTTTTTCGGAATATATCAAAAGAGGGCGGCCTTTGAAAACTGTTCAATTTCGTTCAAGTTCAAGGAAGATGAAAATTTTAACCACAGAAATACTTTGAGGATTAACCCGCCAAAGTTCGGTGGCGGGTTAAAATTTGAGTCTGACCATAGAGGATTTACGAACATGATTCCCCCCTGTACCGGAGTGATATTGGCCGGTGGAGAGAACCGACGCTTTTCCGGCAAAAACAAGGCTTTTGTTCAAGTGGCCGGGAAGCGAATCCTTGATCACATCTACAGCGTTTTTAGCGATCTGTTTGAAGAAATCATTTTGGTTACCAACGACCCGCTTCAATATTTAGAATGGGATTTCACTGTCGTAACCGACCTTTTTCCTATTCGGAGCTCCATGACCGGAATCCATGCCGGCCTTTTTTATGCCAGAAACCGGTATGCATTTGTTGCAGCAAGCGATACTCCTTTCATTAAAAAAGAAGTTGTCGAAATAATCCTGAACAACATAGAGTCGCGTGTTGATGTCGTTGTCCCTGAGACTTCGGAAGGGCTTGAGCCGCTCTGTGCTTTATATTCGAAAGAATGCCTTAAACCCATCAAACAACAACTCGAAAAAGAAAAATTTAAGATCGACCATTTTTTTCAAAAAGTTCGCATTAAAAAAATTCCGGAAAAAATGCTGCGTGAAAAGGATCCGGACCTGATATCTTTCATTAACATCAACACACCCGCGGATCTGGCCCGGGCTGAAGAGATAGAGGCGAATCGATGAACATGACACGTCTGGTTGATTCCATCAAAAAGCACCCGGATTTTGATCAAGTGGGAATGGTTCTGTGCCACAACGGTGTTGTTCGCGGAACTTCTCGCGACGGTCGGAGTGTGTCGGGATTAAAAATCACCGTAGATCACGAAAAACTCCGGCAAGTGATCGAATCATATAAGAAAAAACCGGGCATAACGGAAATTCTGGTTGACATCGCTGATAACAGAGAGCTCTCTGTAGGGGATGACGTGATGTTCCTGGTAGTTGCCGGTGATTTTCGGGAAAATGTTGTTGCCGCACTCAAGGAAACCCTGAATGCCATCAAAACTACCGTTACAAAGAAAACAGAGTTTTTTAAATAAAGGCGTTTTTATGACCGATTTTACCCATATTGATAAAGAGGGACATGTTCGGATGGTAGATGTAACCGATAAAGAACCGACGACCCGTATTGCGATGGCCCAGGGGGTTGTTTCTATGAATCCGGCAACATTTGAAAAGGTTCAGGGCCAGACCGTAAAAAAGGGCAATGTCCTTGAAACAGCTCGAATTGCCGGTATCATGGCCGCTAAAAAAACGCCAAACCTGATCCCCATGTGTCATCCTCTGAGTATTACCCATGCAAAAATTGATTTTTTCCCGAATCGTGAAACAAGTTCTATCCGGATTGAAACCGAGGTTCGCATCGTCGGCCAGACCGGTGTTGAAATGGAAGCACTCACGGCAGTGTCGGTTGCCGCACTCACCATCTATGATATGTGTAAATCCTATGATAGGGAAATGACCATTACCGATATCTGCCTGCTGGAAAAATCAGGGGGGAAAAGCGGTGTTTTCAAAAGAAAAGACGCGTAAAAAAACTGTGCTTCTTCCTTGATTTAAACGCTCGATAATTATATATTATAACTTAAATGCCCAACCCAACTCGCACCTTGTGTATCAAAATGGGCACCAAGCGGTTTTTAATTCAGTCCCGCTAAAGCAGGATTTCGATGCGCAAGGGTTGTCGTTGAGGCATATTTGAGTCCGGCGCAGGCGGAAACCCCCGGTGAGTCCCGACCCGTAGGGACTCACCCAAAAAGGGCTATTTGCGGATGGAAACCCACTCACTAACGAGGTAACAACCATGTCAAAATTAACTATCACTGGAATTGTTTGTTGTCTGGCCGGTGCCGTTATTTTGGGCTTTCAGACGGTGGGCACATTGATGGATCCGACAGCAACTGAAATAACCAAAAAATCATCAATGGCCTGGAAAAAAATAACCATTGTAGGTCTGGCAGGCCAGCAAAACCTCGAATGGATTAATACGATTTCGTGGGAAAGTATTCAGAATCTCCTCAATTCTGCTGTTACCATGCCGCTGTATCTTTTGCTGGTCGGTATCGGTATCTTTTGCTTAATATTGGGTGCTGTTGCATCCAAGGAGTAAGAATATAGAAAACCGTTCAATCCCGACACAAAGATACTGAAGATTTGCCATGAAGCAAAAAATGCCCCGCCGGTACATAGCGGCTTTTTTTATCTGCGTTATATTCACATATCTTTCCGGCGGATGCGCTGTTCCCGTAAAGCCACCACCGGCAATCCCCAAACCGGAAATAGTAAAAATCACACCTTTCGATTACCCCGAGTTTTACGACGATATGGCGTATGACGGTTTGGAGCACGCCATACTGAAAAGTATTGCATATCTTAATAAGATCCCGTCTGACAGGGAATTCAGGTTTGGAAACGATACCTTTAATGCGTCCCATATGATCAGGTCGATGAGTCATTTCCTGAATTTCATACAGGCAAAACCCACAAAAAAGAGTCTTAAAAAATTTCTCAAAACGAATTACCTCGTTTACCGGTCCATCGGTCATGATCAAAAAGGAAAGGTCCTCTTTACAGGGTATTATGAACCTCATTTGCGAGGAACCCTTAAGAAAACCACCGAATACAGATATCCCGTCTATGCTCGCCCCTTTGATCTGGCATCGATTGATCTGTCACCTTTTTCTTCAAAGTTCAAAGGAGAAAAAATAATTGGCAGGTATGCGAATTCAACTTTTATACCCTATTTTGACCGCGGTGAAATAGAACGCAAAAGCGCCATCGAAAATCGAGCCGAGAAAATCGCCTGGCTCAGAGACCCGGTTGATCTTTTTTTCTTGCAGGTCCAGGGTTCCGGCAGGATTTATCTCGACAACGGCACATCAATCAACGTTCATTATCACGCCACAAACGGTCGGCCCTATCGAAGCATCGGAAAACTGCTTATTGAAGAAGAAAAAATAGCCCGGTCCCAGATGTCCATGCAGGCAATCCGTGCTTATCTGCGCGAGCATCCCGAAGAAGTTGAGGCCATCTTGGATTACAATCCCAGCTATGTATTTTTTAAAATTGAAAAAGACGGGCCTTTAGGTTATCTGGAAGTCAAGTTGACACCGGGCAGGTCCGTCGCTCTGGACAGGCGTATCTTCCCCCTGTCTGCGCTTGCTTTTATTAAAACAAAAAAGCCTGTGCTTGACGGCGATGGAAATATTCACAACTGGACGGACTTAAAACGATTTGTTCTGAATCAGGATACCGGCGGGGCCATTCAGGGCCCGGGCCGGGCGGACCTGTTTTGGGGAAACGGGACATATGCCGAAATTGCAGCCGGCCATATGCAACATCCGGGAACGCTCTATTTTCTTGTCCTGAAACCGGACGCTTGACACGCTTGTGCAAAATAAGTACTAATGAAGCTCCCTGCGGCAATCCACGGGGTGTTTCGGCGCGGTTTTTATAAATTTAAATTTCCTTTCAGAGGCATTTAACAGAGGCACTTTAAGAGACCTTTGAAAAATGTTCAATTTTGTTCAAGGCCACGGAAGGCGAAAATTTTAACCAGAGGAATACATGGAGTATTTCGAGGATTTAAATTTGAGCCTGACCCCAGAGGAATAGGCTTCGCATTCCACAGGGCAGGCACAGGGATTGGGCAAAAGGGGGTGTTTTTCATAGGTCTCTTTAAAAGCTTCGAGGAGTTATTATATGTTCGGCATCGGCGCGCCGGAAATGATACTGATTCTGGCCATCGCACTCATTGTCATCGGACCCAAAAACCTGCCTGCTCTTGCAAAGTCTCTTGGCCGTGCGTTTGGCGAGTTTAAAAAGGCCACATCGGAACTCAAAGATTCTTTGGAAGTCAACACAGAATTGCAAGATGTTAAAAAGGCCTTTGATGAAATGAATCAGGATATCAGGGAAACGATCGATATAAAAAGCAAGCTTGTGGATGAAGTTGAAAGCGTTTCTCCTTACCCTGACGATGAAGATGAAGAAAACGATGTCGAGAAGGACGGATAATAGGATTCTAATGCGATGACAGAGGATGATAAAATCCCTTTTACCGGCCATCTTGAAGAACTCAGAAAACGCCTAATCACCTGTTTTATTGCCGTAGGGATAGGGTTTGTCGCCGCGTACGGCTTCAAGGAAAAGCTCTTCCAGATTTTGATGCATCCCCTGGTTTCCGTAATGAAAACCGGTGAGACGCTCATCTTCACAGGTCTGCCCGAGGCCTTTTTCACTTATTTAAAGGTTGCGTTCCTTGCCGGCCTCATACTGGCCTCTCCTGTAATTATTTATCAATTCTGGATTTTTGTCGCACCGGGTTTGTACGAAAAAGAACAACGCCTGCTCGTTCCCATTGTCTTTCTCTCCACGTTTTTCTTTTTGGGCGGCGCTTTCTTCGGATATTTCGTCGTTTTTCCATTTGGTTTTAAGTTTTTTCTGGGATTTGCAACAGACGTCATAAAACCGTTTCCGTCCATGCGCGAATATTTGAGCTTTTCTTCAAAACTTTTGCTCGCGTTCGGGCTCGTTTTCGAACTTCCGCTGATTATAACCTTTCTGGCCAAACTGGGTATCGTTAACGTCCCTTTTTTAAAGAAGAATCGAAAATATGCCATACTCTTATTTTTTGTCGGCGCGGCCATTATCACACCTCCGGATGTGGTGACACAGATCATGATGGCACTTCCGCTGATGGTCCTCTACGAAATAAGCATTATAGGCGCCAGAATATTTGGAAAAAAACCCAGGGATGACAAGCGTGAAACGGAAACGGAAACCTCAAAATAGTTATCGTTAAATTAGCTCATTTGTCATTGACAGGACTGCCTGCGCTTGATAAATAGCAGCTTTGTTAATTTGAAAAGAGAAAGGTCATAGAAATATAGTTATGAAAGGAGGAGAATGGAGGTTATGAAAAAAAGGCTACTGGTAATTGCACTGGTGTTTGGAATGGCGACCCTTTTCATTGCGGCCGGACTCTACGCAGGAACCGATGTTCCGGATGAGATCAAGATGGAAAACAAGGCGTATTCTAAACACACCAAGGGCATCGTCACGTTCACGCACAAAAAGCACATGGACGAATACGCAAAGCAGTTCCCGGACTTTTACAAAAACGGCTGCGGCGACTGTCACCATGACAAAGACAACAAACCGCTCGCCCTGAAGGCAGGTGACAGCGTACAGCCCTGCATCGAGTGCCACAAGACACCGGGTGAAAGACCCAAGGGCAAGGGTGCGCCCAAGCTTTCAAAGAAAGAGCGTTTGGCCTTCCACGCCGAGGCGCTGCACTACAACTGCAAGGACTGTCATAAGAGTGTAAACAAAAAGACCGGTAAAAAAGCGGCACCGACCACCTGTGCAAAGTGCCATCCCAAAAAGTAACAGTAACAACCATTAAGTTTTAGAATTGAAAAGGGAGTGCTATTTATTAAAATGCACTCCTTTTTTTATGCCCCCATCCTGCCCTCTCCTTTCAATGCCACACATGTCAAGAGGCAATGTAACTTTTGAAGTTTAGTAAAATATTTTTAACCCGCAGAATATTAAACAAGGAATATCGAATGTCGAAGTGAGCACTTCATCATTCCGCGGTTCCTTGTTCGACATTCAATATTCAATTTTTTTAGATAGCTATGGCAACACCCCAAAATACCCTTCATGTCAAGCTTGTCCAGTTGAAAGATTCAAAAGGAGGGCAGAGGTGGGGTGAAAGCGACAAAGCCATACTTTATAAAATCTCGTTAACGGCTTTACTTTTTATCCCTGAAAGATGCAGCCATTCGAACCACGGCGTCTGCCCACTCGGGCGTGCCCAGTGCATGGATGTGGGTATAGGTGGCCAGGACATTTTTGTAACAGACGCCGTCTCTTTTATCGATCAGCCCGGTGCCTCTCTTCATCCCAAAGACCAGATCTTTTTCATCTCCGCTCCATTTTAAAACATGAGAGTAGTGAAATTCATGGCCTTTAAGCTCCGTACCGGCCTTGAAAAACGGATTTTTCCGATCAACCGTTACAACGGTGTATCCATGTCCGGCCGGCTTCTTGGAAAACCCGAAAACCACCGGTAACACCCCGACCATCGGAAATGATTTTCCCTCCAGAACCAGTGCTTCTCCCAGGTACATCAAACCGCCGCATTCCGCGTACACGGGAAGACCGTCTTCGGCTAAAGATTTTAACTGCTCCCTGAATCGTACGTTCTCGGCAAGTTGTTGCGCGTGGGTTTCAGGAAATCCGCCGCCGATATAGAGGCCATCCACAGGAGGCATCGTATCGCCGGACAGCGGGCTGAAAAATATTGTTTCCGCGCCGGCCGCTTCGAGCGCCGCAATATTCTCCGGATAGTAGAATTGAAACGCGGAATCCTTTATAATACCGATTCTCGGTATTGGGTGCGGGATGCGGGTCGCTGGTTGCGGGATGACCTCTTCAGATATCTCAATTCCGGCGAGAGGACCGGCATCATAGGCAATTGCTGCCAGGGCATCCAGATCAAGATATTTCGATGCAATCTTAGATATGGCTTCTATGGATTCCGTTGCCCATGCGTGTTCGGGGGTGGGGACCAGGCCCATGTGCCGTTCCGGGAAATCCTGGGTGTCCAGTTTCGGAACCGCGCCGATCACGGGAACACCGCTGTAGTGTTCGATGCTCCGCCGGAGTATGCTTTCGTGCCGGGGGCCGGAAACGCGGTTCAGGATCACCCCTTTGATGGAAACATCCGGGTCGAATTGGAGACATCCCATGACCACAGCGGCCATGCTCCGGGTGGTCTTTGTCGCGTCAATGCAGAGAACAAGCGGCGCTTTAATGAGCTTTGCAAGTTCAGCCGTGCTGGTACTGCCTTCCAGGTCTATACCGTCGTAAAGCCCCCGGTTTCCCTCAATGACGGCGATATCTTCTTTTTCAGTATTCCTTAGGAAAGATTGAAGGACGCTTTCTTCTTTGATCATGAAGGTGTCCAGATTGTGGCAGGGCCGATCGGCTGCAAAGGCAAGCCAGCCCGCGTCAATATAGTCCGGACCCTTTTTAAAAGGCGAGACTGTTTTACCATTTTTTTTCAACGCGGCAATGATGCCGGCGGAGAGTATGGTCTTTCCCGATCCACCGCGCAGGGCTGCTATTATAATCCTGGGAAGATCCATTATTTATCGCCACATTGGAATCTGTATCGTCTGTTTGCCAAAACAGCTATTTGCTGAAATCCTTAATGATCGGTAAGGATTTTGAGAATTTGAAAACGAACATAGATAGACAAGCCACTAAAATAAATGAAAAACCATTTAGCCCGGCCCAAAAAAACCGTAACCGTTCACCAATCCTTTTGCAACACCATCTTCTGAAAAACGATAACATACATAAAGACAAGCCGGGGATAGCAAGGCTTTCAGGTTAGCGCTTTTGGAAAGTGGGCATTGCCGGAATTGTTCGTGAACGGCTACAAGAAATGTTGCTCGAAAAAAAAGTATTCTAATCTTCACCGTCGGCCGCGTGCTGTTTGCCGGCACCTTTAAGGCCGTACAGCGACGTGCTTCCGCTGGACCAGTACTCCAGTATTTCATCCTGGACCATTTGGTTGACAAACTTTTTGGCCGCCCTCGGTTTCATGTCCAGCATTTTAGCCAGGTCACTGAAATAAAACTTGGTCTTACCCTTTTTCTTCTGAAGCTTTTCTGTGATTATTTGAACAGCTTCCGCTTGATCCATAATTTTGCCTCTTTTCTTTTCAATGCAGGGGACACATAGCGTGTCCCCTGCGGTTGGCTTTTCATTTAGAACTTAAACAGCGTTGACTGACGCCAGGTATAGTACGCCGGATCACGGAAATCATCGATGAGGTGATGGGTGAACTCTAGTTCGCATTTTTCAAAGAATCTTTCCCATCCAATCCGTTCCGCCCACTCGCCCAGACGCTCATACTTTCGGGCCTCTTGGGCATAGACGTCCACAATTTTCTTAATACATGACGTCGTCTCCGGCCAGAGCGGCGTATTGTTGGGCAAGTACGCCACAACGACCTTGGAAAACTTGGGCGCGCTGATCCGGTTGGACACCTTGCCGCCGACCATGAGAACGATACAGTCGCCCTCGGTGTCAACGATGGGCATGGCCGGGCACATGGTGTAGCAGTTGCCGCAGAACATACATCGGGGCACGTTCAGCGCCACACTGTTGACCTTGGTGCCGTCATCCAGCGTCACCTTGGCCGGTTTGATGGCATATGTCGGACAGGCCGCAATGGCCAGGGGAATTTCGCACATCTTGTCCAGATACTCATGATCCAGCATCGGAACCTTGCGGTGATAGCCTAAAATGGCGATATCCGAGCAGTGGACCGCGCCGCACATGTTGAGACAGCAGGCCAAAGAAACGCGAAGATGGGCCGGAAGCCGCATGTCGGTAAAATCGTCAAAAAGCGTATCCATGGTAGCTTTGACCGGTCCGGACGCGTCAGTGGCCGGTGTGTGGCAGTGGATCCAGCCCTGGGTGTGCACGATATTCGTTATCCCGGCACCGGTGCCGCCGATGGGAAACTTGAAGCATCCGCCGGCCTGTTTCCGGCTCAGCAGGTCCTGCTTCAACGGCTCGACCTTGTCCTTGCTGTCCACCATGAATTCGATGTTGTTCCGGGTGGTGAATCGCAGATATCCGTCACAGTGCTTGTCCGCGATGTCGCAGACTTCCTTAATAAATTCTGTACCCATGAGACGATTGCCACCGGCGCGTACCGTATATACTTCGTCACCGGTTTCAGACACATGAACCAGAACGCCGGGCTCCAGGATTTCGTGATAGAGCCATTTGCCCTTGTTCTCCTTGATGACCGGCGGGTAAAATTCGTCGTATTTTCTCGGACCGATGTCGGTGATTCTGTCTTCCATCGGTTTGTCAGGATTGTAACCTGATGATACAAATGCCATGGTTTTTACCCCCTATCTCTGATGGTGTTTTCTGAATTCGTTGATATCCCGATCGAACCCGCCTTCGACTTCCTCTTCCTTCCAGAAGATGTACGGGTTGGTGCGCGGTTCCTGAACGTGTCTCGGGTCCGCTTTAATCCCTGTCATCTCGAGCAGTCTCTGCATGCCCTGGCGCTTCATGAGTTCACCGAGCCGTTCGCGGTTCTTTCCTTCTTCCATCCACCAGTCCCAGATACTTTCAATAACCTCTTTGATCTCGTCATAAGGTTCTTCCACCTTGATAAAGGGAACCAGGAGGGTGCTCATCTGGGCGCCGTCCAGAATCGGGGCCTTGGCGCCGACCAGGATGGAAAGACCTCTTTCATCTCCGATCCTAAGGGCTCTCGGCATGACACTGATGCAGTGCATGCAGCGGTTGCATTCCCTGCTGTTTATCTTGAGTTTTCCATCCGCATACATCATGCATTCGGTGGGACAGAGACCGGTGACCTCTTTTTCGATATCAAACGGTCCCCAGTCGCGGCCCGCATGCGAACCGGCGTTGGGCGGAAACTCGCCGCCGACATAGGCCGCAACCGCTTCCTGGTCGATCTTGATATCGTCTTTCCAGGTGCCGATAAAAGAGATGTCCGCGCGCGCGATAGACGCCACACAGCAGTTGGGGCATCCATCGAATTTAAACTTGAACTTATAGGGAAATGCCGGGCGATGAAGTTCGTCCTGATATTCCATGGTGAGATCGTAGCAGAGCGCCTGGGTGTCGTAGCAGGCCCACTCGCAGCGGGCTTGGCCGACGCAGTCCGACGGTGTTCGAAGGTTCGAGCCGGAGCCGCCCAGGTCCTGATTCATGTTGTGGGTCAATTCATAAAAGATCTCTTCCAGTTGGGCGGTCTGGGTCCCGAGCAAGATGATGTCGCCGGTGGATCCGTGCATGTTGGTCAGACCGCTGCCGCGAAAGTCCCAGAGGTCGCAGAGCTGCCTCAGGAATTCCGTGGTATAAAACTTGCCGCCGGGCTGAGCCACCCGCATGGTGTGGAAATGGGCAACACCCGGAAACATCTCGGGCTGGTCGCAATACCGGCCGATGACGCCGCCGCCATAGCCGAACACACCGACGATGCCGCCGTGCTTCCAGTGGGTCCGCTTGTGAACATACGAAAGCTCCATAACACCCAGAAGGTCGTCACATACATCCACCGGACACTGGTATTCGATCTTGTCCTGATTCGCTTGTCTGAATTCGGCTTGCCGCTTTATGTCGGTCACAAAACTCGGCCACGGGCCGGTTTCAAGCTGATCCAGCAAAGGGGTTTCGTGTTTTGCCATTGTTTTACCTCCAAAAATTAAAAATTAACCATCTTAACGATAAGACAATTTGATTCCGCAACGGGTCTTGTGCTGGTCACCTCCTCTCAATTTTACGCTTTAAATTTTCTCAATGATTTAAGTGTGTTCGTGTATATTGCAAATTTTAGGTTGGAAAAGACAATTTATAGAATTAATCGTACCCCTTGTCAATAAAAAAGCACGGAATCCTTGGGGCAAGTTGTTGAAAAAAAACTGATTTGACAACACGATGCACTATCTTGAGTTTTATTATAGGGATCATACTATATATGGTGTTACATTTGCCACCAAATGCGGATGAAATTCAAAAAAAGATCACTATCAAAATATTGCTGAAAACAGCCTGATTTTCCAGGAACGTGATGCCTGTTGGGCGTATTCCAAACTTTAAGATCCATCGTTTTGAGCATATTTCTGAATTGCACTGAACAAAACCGTTGTGTGCGATTTTAAATTCTCATTTATCACGGCAATCTCCGGACCAAGCGGGTTAAATTTATTCGCAATCGATACTGACAGATCGAGCAGGTCGGCCTGGGTACAGCGTGACAGATAGTGTTGGAAAAAACCCACAAAGGACTCGGGTATAATACCGTCCTCCGCTTTCATTGCCAGTCCCCGAAAAAAACCGTCCAGGGCACCTTCAACGGCCACGTTGTCCGCCCAGGCCATATCACCGATGCCGTCCAACCGGTCCAGACGCATCCGGAGGGTAAGATTTAAAAAAAAGACCAGCAACGCCTCCAGCATCAGTTGAGACGCCGAAGCCTCTTCTTGGGCTTCAATTTCCCCGAACATCGGCGCATATCGCCGCACCGTTATCAGCTTCACGTCAATCTTTCCATCCTGAAGCTTAACCACAAAATCTCCGGCCGCATGATGCCATAGTGATATGTGTTCGAACGTCTCTATATCATAGTAGCAGGTGAGAATCATGGCGGCCCGGCGGTACAGTTTCCTTGTTTGATCCGGAGACAGAAAAAAATTGCCGCCAACAGCATCCCATACGATCGGTCTGATTTTATCATCGGTTTTATCTCTGGACAGATGGAATTCATTAAAATTTTCAAACCATTCTCCCAAAAACATGGGCAGGGTTGCATCACCGTTTTTTATCGAGACCTCTCCCTGATAATGGACTTTTGGAATAAACGGATAAGCAAAATCGGTGTTGAGCCGTTGCAGCAGGCTAAATTCATTTAGAATAAATTCCCTGCCCGCCGGAGATACGGCAACGTTTGCGACGAATGAAATTGCTGCTCCGCTGACCCGGGCAACGATCCTGGAGGGGTGATAAAATTCACCGTGTTTTTCCAAACAGACCCGGATTTCTTCGATTTCGTCCAGCTCAATGGTTCGATCCAAATACTGCGAAACAGCGGATGCAAGGATTTCAAATCGGTCTTGCTCAAGAAATAACCGAACCGAATGAAAATAATCTCCATGGCTTATAGACACATCGTCTTCTTTTTCCGGGTATCCGCAGACATCTTTTCTGCTGAGCGGCAAGGGGGCTTTCCAGATCGTGCGGTCTGGCGTTACCGGGTGGTCTGAGTTTGAGAGGAAATATGTGAATAGCGGCTTGCCTGGCATGGTTTGCGGTTTTAAAACTCAAAATAGGACCACGAAAGCACGAAAAAAATATTATTTCGTGCTTTCGTGATGGTCTTTGAAAAAATTCTTCATGAGAAATGCGGGCTAACGGTGTGTTTCGATCTCTTTTAATATTTCAGGCGCCACTTCATAACCGAGCGCTACGGCCTTGTCACAATGTTCAACGGCCTTCGCGGTTTCGCCTCTTTCAAGATAGGCGATGGCCAAGTTGTTGTGGGCAATGGGAAAATTCGGTTCGATTTCAAGAACTTTCAGGTTGGCTGCTATGGCTTCGTCAACCAGCCCCTGTATCAGGTAGGCGTTTGCCAGTGTGGCATATGCCTGAATGAAATTGTCATTGTAGGCAATGGCCTTCCGGAGCGCCCGGATGGATTCGTCAACATTGCCCATCTGGAGCTGAACAAACCCGATGTTTCCCCAGCCCTCGGAAAAGCCGGCTCTGGCCTTGACCGCCTGCTGGTTATATGCAAGACATCCTTCCAGATCCCCGCGGTGAAGGCAGATTCCGCCCAACTGTACATACCCCTCGGCAAGGGTCGGGCTGCAGCCGACGGCCTCCCGGAGCTCTATCTCGGCTTCATCGTATTTTTTCTGGCCCAGGAGTCCCACGGCCAGGTTATAATGGGACACACCGCAGTCCGGGTTTGCCTTAACGGCCGCCCGATGTTTCGCAATATATTCTTCCACATTTTTAGGTATTTGTTTCGTCATGTTTACAATCCTTTAAATCAACGGTTATTATTGATGTTTTTCAAAACACTGCCTCGGTCAAGCTCCGAACGCGAGACAGGCCCCGAAAGCGGGACAAGCCGGAACCAAAAAGGTCTGCCGCGAAGGCGCCTAGACGTAAAGGAAATATTATTTTCTGGTCTTCGTGTCTTGTGGTCTAATCCGAATAGTTCACCCCTCAAGGTCGTGAAATATCCGAGCCAAGTGGCCAAATAAGAAATTTTACTGCAAAAAGCAACGTTTTTACAACGAAATGAACGAAAAAAGTTTTCTGGGGTTATTATGTCGGCCCTGTGTTGTCAAGAAAAAAACTCTGCATTATCCTGCAAAATTCTTCTCCACCCCATGCAGTGGAAGGTCTGGTTGCTTCAGATACGAGCGTGTCTTGTCTTAAAAAAGATAAGAAATCAGAAACCCCTGGGATGACCACTCTTGCTACCGGGAAACCGAGTATCGGATGGGTGTGGTCCAATATGATCAAGTCGGTATTGAATTGTTTACAAATCCCTTTTATTTCCTCTATCTCGCCAAGAACATCTTTAACTTTGATGTTCTTATACGTTCTCATCTCTCCTTGCTCGAGAAATGAGATGTCTTTTAAAGAAACACAGCATTTCATTAACAGGTAAAAATCATCAACAAGAGATCTATGGACAACCGGTCTATCCAGCTGCGGGCGGCAAGCCGATAAAGTTTCCCGGCCCTGCATGCTTTCCGTGAAGCATCGGGTCAGACCCTCGTCTCGATTGAAAGATACGCCCGGTATCAATATTCTATGTTCCAGGCGGTCCGGGCGCAAGTTGTTGTTGGTAAACAGAACGCCGACAGCGGGCAACAGCCCATCAAAGGAAAAATCCTTGATGATGACATCAACATTATTTCTTTGATAAAACCGGACCATATCCTGAACGGCCGCATTGTCCACAGACTCTAAATCAATTGAAGGCACTGTTTTTTCAGGTTTAATGATTTGTATTTGGGCGTGACGTTCAAATATTTCACATGAGGCCTGAATCATCGCTTCTTCGATCGTGTTTCCCGCCGCCATCCCGTTAGACCCGTGAATATACGCAATGAAATTGACCGGAATTTTGACCGTCTCCTGGCGAAATACTGAAAACCCGTCCACCCAATGGCTGGCCATCCGGCTGTTTTTTATATCCTCGATATCCTGATCTGTCAGATGGTGTTCGTTTGCCAGCAGATCTTCGATGCTTAGGGGATTATCCAGATCATCCTGGTGCGCATGGGTATATCCCGCCATCCATTCATAATTTAGAAATCTGTTGGTTTCCTCATTATAAAGAGCGGGCGCGTTAAACCTCACCTGTTCTTCAAAAACCGGATAGAAGAGCCCGGCGCTGAGGCGTTCGGCCAATTCTGCATACGCGCTGGCCTCCGCAAGCTCCGGGGTAATGCCTTTTCCATTACAGACGATCCTTAATGAATTAATCCATGCACGACCCCAATAAATGTTGTCCGACACTTGAAAGGTTGAGTATCCGACATCGAGATTCAGTTTTTTCAACCCGTCCTTTATTCGGTTAATCGTGTTGGACGGATGATCACACTTGCCATGCTCATTTCTGACACAATTCTGAAATTCCATTCAACCTGTTACTCCAAAAGCAAAAATAATAGAAAACCTCCGTTTTCAGTGGGGCAGTATAAAGAGGAATGGTCTTGTGTTGTCAAGAAAAATAAAGATACGATTATATTGCCGGTTGAAATATCGGTAAACATCTTTTTTTCTTGACAAAACAACTCTCTTTTTTTTACCGTTAAAGTCCGATTGTCTTTTCACGACTTTTTCAACAACAACGACACTTTGTGCGAAAGGGGGTCTTATGCTCAAAGGATGTTTCACAGCAATTGTCACACCGTTTACGGATGACGGTGTTGACTATGAAGGTCTCGGCAACCTTGCGGACTTTCAGATCAAAAACGGGATAACCGGCATCCTGGCCGTCGGAACCACCGGGGAAAGTCCTGTCTTAACCTGGGACGAACATCTCAAGGTCGTTGAAGCCATCGCCGGAAAAACAAAGGGTAAATGTCTCTGCATCGCCGGCGCAGGAAGCAACAACACCAAAGAGTCCCTTGAAGGCGCAAAGCATGCGGTCGAGGTCGGCGCCGATGCGATTCTGCTGGTCGATCCATATTACAACGGCCCGAGCTCACTTGAAATTCGCAAGGAGTACGTGGCACCGGTTGCCGCCGCAGCCCCGGATACGGAGATCATCCCTTATGTCATTCCCGGGCGGACCGGTGCGCAGCTGCTGCCACAGGATCTTGCCATCCTTAACGAATCGTTCAAGAACGTCAATACGGTTAAAGAAGCCACCGCAAACATTGATAATATGAGACGTACCCGGGAATGCTGCGGCCCGGATTTTACCATCATGTCCGGTGATGACGGCATGACCCTTGATATGATGGTGGATCCTGCGGTAAACGCCGCGGGAGTCATCTCTGTTACCTCGAATATTGCCCCCGGATTTGTGACAAAAATGGTTCGGCTCCTTGAAGAGGGCAACAACTCCGAGGCCGAAAAGCTGGCCGACGCCCTCAAACCGCTTTTTGGCATCGTAACCGTCATAACCCAGGAAACAACACCTTATGGGGAAACAAAATGCCGGGCCAGAAATCCGCTGGCCTTTAAAGCGTTGATGTCGATTCTGGGCATGTGCTCAGGTAATTGCCGGCAGCCGCTGGGAAAAATGTCACGAAACGGTCTGGAAACGGTTCTTGAAGCCGCACGATCCGTTCAGAAAAACAACCCGGAAATATTCGCACCCGTGGCAGAATTTTTCAACGTGGATGTTGAGGAGCGTTTAAGCGATCCTTCTTTCTGTGAGGGGTTGTATTACAAAGAATATAAATAGGTTACATTCAGAAAAGGCTTTTTTTCTGATGCGCGGCGATCTCTGTGGGTTTCCGTTTGCAGCGTACTTTTCATATGCGCCTCAACAGGTGCAAGATTTGCAAAACTTGTGACAAGCCGGTTTGATTCGATTCAAGATGCTGAATGCCGGTCTTTGGATACTGGATAAATGAAACTCCCCGCCGCAAGCGGCGGGGTATCAATACTTATCATTTTTTATTGTTTTAAGTACGATTTCGACATCACGCCAGAAGCCTTTTGGACATTTTGACTAAAGTGCTTAGTGAAGCGAAGCGCAAATCCGCCGGAGGCGGATGAAAATTGGAACTGTCTGAGTCCCGTGCAACGGGGCGAGCTTTCCAATTTTAGCGAAGCAAGCTTAGCACTTTCCAAAATGGACAAACCAGCGAA
>JBHPCZ010000004.1:0-66876 GCA_042573625.1 Thermodesulfobacteriota bacterium | reverse complement strand
GTTTTTTTCTCCAACATCGAGCAATCATTCAAATCTGGAGACGTTGTATTTTTTCATCAGACCGTACAAACGCGCCCGGCCCAGTCCGGATACCCGACACGCCGCTTTGATGTCACCCTTGACGAGCAGCATCAGGTCTTTCAGGTATTTTTTTTCACCTTCTGACAGAAGAGATTCACGAAATTGCTTCATTGAAGGAAACGTTTTATGCGAAACATCGTTTTTCTCCGACCTTTCAGTGTCATGGGCCTCCGTGCTGATTGAAGCGCGTGCTGCCTGAACGCGGATGTGAGTGGGTAAATGCTTGGAAAACAGGGTATCCTCAGAGCGGGCTGCAGCGATGGCCCGGTCTATGGTATTGACCAGTTCGCGAACATTCCCCGGCCAGTCATGCGTGCTTAAAATCTTCAAAACATCCGGGGAAAGACCTTTTAATCCCAATCCATACGTTTCACATATCTTTCTCATGTAGTGAACGACCAGATCTTTAATATCGTCAGGACGTTCTCTTAAGGGCGGTAGGTCAATGGTGAGGGTTTGAAGACGATACAAAAGGTCTTTTCTGAACTGCCCGTTTTTCACGGCGTGTTCAAGGTCCCGGTTGGTCGCTGATAACAGCCTGAAATCGCTCTCGACTTCTTTCTTTCCCCCTATCGGTCGGAAGCGGCGTTCCTGTAGTACCCGAAGAAAGGCCTTTTGAAGCGGCATAGAAAGCTCCCCCACTTCATCCAGAAAAAGTGTGCCCCCGTCAGCCTGTTTGATCAGGCCTTCCTGTGCTTTATCCGCACCGGTAAAAGCCCCCTTCTCATAGCCAAAAAGTGCGCTCTCTACCAAAGTTTCGGGAATGGCGGCACAGTCCACCACTACGAAATTCTCGTTAACATCCCGACAATTATTATGAATCGCCCATGCAAAAAGTTCCTTTCCGGTGCCGGTTTCACCGGTGATCAGAACATTGGCTTTGCTGCAGGCGGCCTGTGCCACAAGATCAAGAGATGCCTTGATCGGCTGGCTGTTTCCCACAATTCCTTCCCGTTTCAATACAACCGGCGGCTCTCTGGTCTTCTTTTCATCCCGATATTGAAGGGCACGGGTAAGGGGCAGCGTCATCGCGTCAATCGACAGCGGCTTTTCAATATAGTCCCAGGCATCATTCTTGATGGCCAGCTCGGCACCGTCGGGATCTCCTTCCCCGGTAATGATGATAACCTCCGGCGATAACGGAATCCTCCGGATCTCCGGCAGTGCATTCAAACCGTTTCCATCAGGCAGGCGAACGTCAAGAAATACAACATCATACTTGCCTGAACATGCCTCTTCCAGGCCTTCTTTGAGTGTGAGCGTGTATGTCGAATCATGCCCTATCCGGTTCATTGCAGCAGCAATCCCCTTGCAAATCGCCCTGTCGTCATCAACAATCAATATGTTCGCCATTTTTTACCTCTATATCTTATTTGTCATTATCAAGCACTTGGCGGATCGTTTTAGCCATTTCTCTCATAATTATCGGTTTCATGACAAATGCCCGAATGCCGATTGCCTTCGACTTTTCTTCATCGATCTGCTCGCTGAAACCGGTGCACAGTATCACCGGAACATCCGGTCGAATACCCATCATCGCTTTAGCCAAATTTTCACCGGTCATCTCGGGCATCGTATAATCCGTGATGACCAGGTCAAATCCGTCGGAATCGTCTCGGAAGGCTTCAAGCGCTTCAATGCTGCTCCACCTGGCATCCACCGTATAACCCAGACGTTCCAGCATCTGTTGCATTGCTTTCAACATGCTTTGCTCGTCGTCAATCAGAAGTATGCTCTCGGTTCCCACGGGAAGCTGAACCGCATCCGCCGGTTTCGACGATATATGACCCTCGATCTTCGGAAGAAATACTTGAAAGGCGGTGCCTTTCCCCGGTTCACTGTCCACGGTGATCGCTCCGTCATAGCTCTTTACAATCCCGTGCACCACGGCAAGCCCCAGCCCCGCCCCCTCACCCTTGTCCTTGGTCGTAAAATAGGGATCAAATATTCTATCTTTGACACTGCTTTCCATCCCGGGACCGGTGTCACGCACGGTCAGATTTATGTAGTGTCCCGGCGCCAGATTAGAATTTTGAACAATGTCCGCCGAAGTCAGGTGTATATCTGCCAACCCAACCTCTAATACGCCTCCTTCCTCTCGCATGGCATATGCAGCATTGGTGCAAAGATTCATCAAAATCTGCTGAATCTGAGTCTGGTCAGCCAAAACCGAACCGCCTGCAGTCTCTACGGTTTGCCGGATCTCAATGGTCGAGGGAAAGGAAAACCTGAGCAGTTTAAGCGTTTCTTTAATAATGGGGCTGATGATTAACGGGATTCTCTCTTGCTCGGTTTGACGGCTGAACGTAAGGATCTGATTGGTTAGATCTCTTGCTCGTATGCTGGCACTGTGAACCTCTTCCAGGTTAAAGCACAACGGGCTCTCCTCAGGCGTATCCTCTAACATCATCTCCGTGTGAAGGATGATGGGTGAAAGAATGTTGTTAAAATCATGGGCAATCCCTCCCGCCAAGGTTCCGATAGACTCTATCCTCTGAGTCTGGCGAAGTTGATCTTCCATTTGCCTCTGTTTTGTAATATCCCTCACAAGCTCCTGAACCAGCCCCTCATCTTCATCAATGACACTTGAACTGATGTCTACTGTTATTATGCTCTGATCGGCCCGCATGAATCTGGATTGAAAACGGGCATGGCCGTTTTGGCGTGTCTCCTCCAACGCCTGATACGCACCGGGCTGGTCCGCTTCAGGGTGCAGGTCTGAAACAACCCTTTCCAATAAGGATGCTTTGGCATAACCGGTCATATTCAGCGCAGCATGATTCAAATCGTAGATTTTCCCCTCAAGGTCATGAATAAATATCGCATCGTTGGATTCTTCGAAAAGTTTCCGGAATCGCTTCTCGCTCCGTTGTAATGCATTCTCCGTCTTTTTCCGTTCGCTGATGTTCTCGAACGTCACTCCCAGCAGCTGGCCCGGTATCGGGAATACGGTTGTCTTGAAAGCGCCTTCTATTCGTTTGTCCTTATATTGCAAATCCTCGACCTCATATATTTTGCCGGTTTTGACGACATTTAAAAACGAGTCTGTTATCCCCATTTCAAGAGCCTTGGGCCAAATTTTATTGAATTCCTTTCCCAAGGATTCACCAAGATTGATCCCTGTCAGTCTCTCCGCTGCGGGGTTGCCGGCCAAAAGTATCAAACGATCCTGCGGTTCATATCGATAAATAAACAAACCGGATGGAATGGCCTCGACAATCTCGGCCAATGTTTTGATCGATTCCCTCAGCGCCTCCTCCGCCTGCTTGCGATGGGTGATATCCAGCACCGTAAAGGTTACACCGATCGAAAAATCGTTACGGTCGATCGGCGTCGAACTCAGAAGTACGTCAATCACCTGTCCGTCCTTGCGTTGAAAGCGCGTCTCGACGGTCCCGGTGCCGTGCTCACGAATCTGGGCGTATTTCTCCCGCCCGACATATTCAAAGTCCTGGTCGGTCGGATATAACATCCTTGCACTTTTTCCCAAAAGCGCTTCACGGGAATAACCAACGATCTCGCATAGTCTTTCATTGGCTTGTACGATAACTCTGTCAGCAACCATTCCGATACCGGTGGGTGCCGCCCGAAAGATGCTTTTTATAGTAGCCTCTTTTTCCCGCAGCGCCTCTTCGGCTTGCTTGCGATCGGTAATATCAAAAAAGATGCCGGTTATGTATCCAATCTCTCCCTTCTGATCAAAAATGATCCTCCCTCTTTCTTGTATCCAACGGACATCCCCCGGCTTGGTTTTGATCCGATATTCCCGAACATAAGACCGGTCTGTTTTTAGGGCCTGAATAAATATATTCTTTACAGTTTCGATATCTTCTTTAACGATGATGTCGATCCATTTCACTTTCCGGGAATTAAATTCATCCAGTTCGTATCCTGTAATTGATGTTATTTTTTCATCAAAGAACTCAACAGACCAGTCTTTATACCCTTTGTAAGCAACACCTGCGATATTGTTTATTAACCGCCTGTATTTCTCTTCGCTCCGTATTAGCCCTCTCTCCATTTGCCTGAATTCGGTGATGTCTTGAACCGGTGCGATGATTTTGGACGGCTTATTATCTTTATCCAAAGATACTTTCGCCCCTCTGGAGTACATGATCCGTTCCATTCCATCCGGACGAACAATTCGCCATTCCAGCGCAGGTTGGGACGTGCCTGAAAATGCTTTTTCGAATGCGGATTGCACTTTCTCTCTATCATCAGGATGAATGAGTTTCTCGATGATGTTCTTTGCGGCACAGTCAAATTCACTGTCAACGCCATAAATTTTATACAGTTCATCTGACAGCCCTGATTCACCTGTTTGGAAATCCATATACCAGCTGCCGATACGGGCAATATTTTGAACTTGGTTCAAAACCCATTCGTTCTCCCGCAGCTTTTCATCCCTTTGTTTTAGCTCGGAAACTTCTTTTTCTAATTCTCCAACTTTTTGTTCCAACTCTTCATGTGCTGGTTTGCATGTCATCTGAACATCCTCCAGACTCCTCAAAAAAACCTACATGTTTTTTGTTCGAATTTATGCGTGCAATCATCTTTTTCAACACAGCGGCGATGAGAACAAAATCTCCATCCACATAGGTCACCAGGCGCGGATACAGCAAAAAGCCTTTTTTAATCGTATCGTCTTCCCGGTCCGGCAACACCATAATGACCCGAACATCCGTGATTAAGTCTCGAATGGAAAGCAGGGACTGGAGCTCTTTTTTGCTGTGAGCCAACAGTACGGCAATGGTCCCATCATAAGAAATGTCCGGCTGGAGAAGACCGTGAGCGAGGCTGTCGATCGTCCGGTAAACCTTGATATCGATTCCCATCTCGAATATTTCAAGCATCCGCTGTAGCCGAAGGCCGGCCCTGTTCGTCTCCTCCGCGTATAAAAGCAGTTTCATTTTTCCTTTTTCTCCGTTTCTTCCAAAGATGGAAGGTCTTTTACTTAGCTACATCAAAAACCATGCCAAAAAGTGACTGGAGGGAATAACTGGATTGATCTTAAATATTACCAATATGTTAAATAGAATGAAGCCGGCGGAAGTGTTGGGGGGATCTTTAGGATCTGTCTGATAAAACAAGACAGATTCTTGAAATACAAGACATTGTCTTGTATTTCAAGACACCGCCTCGCCTGAAGTGAGCACTCCTTATTCGACACTGGATATTCGATATTCAACACACCGGTGGAGTGATGCCGCTCTGACCGGAGCACCCCGGATCGGTCGAACCTCTCCAGGTCTTCCACCAGAGGTGGAGGGTTTAGGGCACAGCTAAATAGTGTCCATCCAGAAATGAGGATTTTTGTTCTATATCAAGGCATGCGAAAAAAATAACCGCAGGTGCCCCGCAGGAAATGCCCTTGGGGTGCATATGTGTTATATTCCGAGGATTGTTTTTTGAGCGTAACGCAGAGATTGGGCAAAAAGACCATTTATGGATGGACACTAAATAAGGTGGGGTTATCGCGTTCTGGTGATCTCGTGTTTCTTCAGGAGGGCATATAATCGGGGCCGAGAAAGGCCGGACATCTGGCAGGCCGCTGGGATGTTCCACTGGGTCAGGGGCATAAGGTTTCGCAAATACGCCTTTTCCGCCTCACCCAAGGTCATGGCTCGAAAATCCTTGAACTTTTCCAAGGTTTCGGCGCTGCTGCCCTTCTTTTCCTGTTCTCTTGTGCGTTTATCTTTCTTCCCCACCGATTCCCGCGCCATTTTGGCTCGAATATAAGTGGGCAGATGCTTCGGGTAAAGGATCGGCGCATCGCCTGCTGTGGTTAATATGCTCTTCAGGCAGCTATCCAACTCCCGGACATTCCCCGGCCACGCATACACAGCAAGGGCCTCGTTAAACTCCGGAGAAAAACCTTTGGTCGCTGTTTCGTAACGGTCACAAAATTTTGTCATAAAGTACATGGCAAGTTGTTTAATATCTTTGGCGCGTTCTCTTAATGGGGGCAGCTCAATGACAATGGAGCGGATGCGGAACAGAAGATCTTGCCGGAATTTTCCATCCTGCACCGCCTGGTCAAGGTCACGATGGGTCGCTGCAATTAGCCTGAAATCACTTTCGATCTCCCTTCTGCCGCCGACAGGCCTGAAACGGCGTTCCTGAAGCACTCTGAGAAAAGACCTCTGTATAGACATGGGGAGTTCGCCCACTTCATCCAAGAAAAGCGTCCCGCCGTCTGCCTGCTTGACAAGGCCCTCGGTGGTCCTGTCAGCACCCGTAAATGCCCCTTTTTCATGGCCGAAAAGCACACTTTCAACCAGCGTTTTTGGCAGGGCGGCGCAATCCACAACCACAAAATTATGGCTGCAACGGATACTGTTTTCATGGATCGCATTTGCAAACAATTCTTTTCCGGTTCCTGTCTCACCGGTAATGAGAACACCGGCATCGCTTTGTGCTGCCTGAACCAGGAGGTCAAGACAGTGCTTCATCTCCGGGCTATCACCGATAATACGTTCCCGCTTTATCGCCACAGGAGGTTTTTTGATTCGCTTTTCGTCCCGGTATTGGAGCGCGCGCATGAGTGGCAGGGTCATCACCTCTATAGAAAGCGGCTTTTCAATATAGTCCCAGGCGCCGCTCTTGATGGCCAGTTCGGCCCCGTCCGGATCTCCCTCTCCGGTGATAATAATCACCTCAGGTGACGAGGAACTGCGCCGGATCTCCGGCAACGCATCCAAACCATTTCCATCCGGCAGGCGAACGTCAAGAAATACAACATCATACAGACCTGAAGAAACCATATTGAGGCCCTCTTTCAACGTGACGGCATATGCCGCATCATACCCGATACGGCTCACCACACCCACCAGGGCTTTGCAAATCGCTCTGTCATCATCGATGATCAAAATATTTGCCATTGGGTTTCACCCTATAGCCTATGTGTCATTCTCGATCACTTTCCGGATGGTTTCAGCCATTTCACCCATTACAATCGGCTTCATTACAAATGCCCGGATACCCATCGCTTTCGACTTCTCTTCATCCATCTGATCGCTATAACCGGTACACAATATCACCGGAATATCAGGTCGGATACCCATAACCTCCCTGGCCAAATCCGCACCGGTGACTTCGGGCATCGTATAGTCCGTGATGATCAGATCGAATTCGCCGGGATCCGCTCGAAAAATCTCCAGCGCTTCAACGCCGTTCATCCGGGCATCAACGGTGTATCCCAGACGCTCCAGCATCTGTTGTAAAGCGGTTAACATGCTCCGCTCATCATCAATCAACAGCACCCTCTCGTTTCCTCCGGAATATTGAACCGCGCTTGCTGATTTTGATGATATGCGCCTTTTCGTCTGAGGGAGGAATATCTGAAAGGTAGTGCCTTTGCCCGGTTCACTATCCACCAAGATCGCTCCATTATAGCTCTTTGCAATTCCATGAACCACGGAAAGACCGAGGCCTGTCCCTTCACCCTTTTCCTTTGTCGTGAAATACGGTTCGAAAATCCGTTCCTTGACACTGCTCTCCATTCCGGCACCGGTATCACTCACGGTCAACTTTACGTATTGCCCCGGCTCCAAGTCAGGGATGTGGGCCGTGTCCTCCGGATTTAAATCCACATCAACCAAACTGGCTTCCAATATTCCACCCTTCTCTCGCATGGCATGCGCAGCGTTTGTGCATAGATTCAGCATGATCTGATGGATCTGGGTCGGATCCGCCAGGACCGGCCCCACGCCGCTTTCTATGTTCTGGCGTATTTCAACTGTCGAAGGCAAAGAGGACCTCAGCATTTTAATCGCTTCCCTGATGATTGAGTCGAGTATTAAAGGGATTCTCTCTTTCTCGGTCTGACGGCTGAACGTAAGGATCTGTTTGATCAGATCTCTCGCTCGCATACTGGCACTGTGAATTTCCTCTAAATTAAGCCGGAGCGGATTTTCTGCCGGCGTATCCTCCAACATCATCTCCGTGTGCAGGATGATGGGCGAAAGAATGTTGTTGAAGTCATGGGCAACGCCCCCGGCCAACGTGCCGATGGATTCCATTTTTTGGGCTTGCGCAAGTTGGGTCTCCAGGCGCTTTCGTTCCTCCTCCGCGCGCTTTCGTTCCGAGATATCCCGCGCAATTCCCAAGACAACATTTTGACCGCCGTAATCTATGGGAATAGCTCTTATCTCTACTACAATCTGACGACCAAACTTGTCTTTTAAAATATACTCATCAGGACCTGTAAGTTTTCCCGCTAAATTTTCGGCTATATTTTCAGCAGCTTTTTTCAGTCCCTCTTCGCTGAGCAGATCCAGTTCAAATAAATTTTTCCCAATTAATTCTTCTTTTTTATATCCGAGCAGGTTTTCAGCAGTTTTATTTCCATCTATGAAATGGCCGTTCATATCGTGCAGGTAATACACATCAGGAGCAAATTCAAACAGAGTCCGGAATTTATTTTCACTCTCCCTTATGGCATTCTCGGACCGTTTTCGTTCAGAGATGTCATGAATGGCCGTTACTCTAACCGGGCGTCCGTGGAATTGCGCCTGCCGTCCCTGAACTTCAACGAAAAGTATCGAACCGTCTTTATGAAGCGCCTTGTGTTCATACGGTTCTTGGAAGTCTGAACGGATATGCCCTGACACCAGCTCTCGATCCTCCTCGGCAACCAGCTCCATGACCGCTCTTCCAATCAACTCATCATATTCATACCCAAAAATTTCGGCAAAACGGCTGTTCAAATCGATAAACTTGCCTTGCTCGGTAATGGCAATCCCTTCAAAGGCAGCATCGTAGAAACTCCTCAAGCGCTCTTCGCTCTCTTTCAGGGCCGTCTCGGAGTGTTTTCGGTCAGCAACCATCTGGTTCGCAGAACTCGCCAACTTTGAAAATTCCGAGAAATATACTTCATTCTCATCAATACTTGCAGATTCGGCCGCCGCCTTTTCAAAAAATGACAAGAATACTTCGAAACTCTTTTTTGCTTTGCTCGAAGTGAATTTCCCAATAATCGTCGTGAAAACAATCAGGGCAATTAAGGTTGCTGTAATCTTTAGAACCTGAAATCTCACCTCTTCTTGCAGCTGGATTTTCTTTTTCGCAATGACCTGATCTATCTCATCAATATATACACCTGCGCCGACATACCATTTCCACGCATTTATTCCATCAGCGTAACTTATCTTGGGCGCACTCTTTTTCCCGTCCAACCCAGGCATAACGTAACGAACAAATCCGCCGCCCGTTTTTGCATAAGCGATGAGTTTCTGAACGATTTTCACGCCATTGGCGTCTGTCACATCATACATATTTTTCCCTTTGGCCGGCCCTGACAGAGTGAGCCCGTCCCACGAACCCGCAAAAATATATCCATTTTTACCAAATCTGATTTGCTCAATCCTGTTTAGGACCTCTTTTTGAATATCTTCGTCCACATCGTCAAGATATTCACCGGTTCCGATAAACCAGTCAAACGGCTCAAAATGCTTAACAAATGCGATTTTCGGAAAATCCTTTCCTTTCGCATTCGGTTTTGTCCAGGTGTACTCGTAAAAATCTTCCGTTCTATCCTTCACGATATCAATCATATCTTTGATAACGAACTTTCCTTTTGTATCCTGCATTCCGATTAAATTTTTTCCTTCAAGCTCCGGACGGTCGGCAAATAATCGCTCTACGCCATTTAACTCTGTCGCAAAAAAGTATCCCCGGCCGTTGTTAAACCGAATCGGCCTCAGCGCGTCTTTTGCCATCTTTTCTATTTCCGAGCTGCTCTTATCGCCTTTATTTTCCTTGTAAATATTCATTGCGATTTCATATGCTTCATATGTGCGATTTTTTATGTCTTGTTTCAGCCGCGCTTCGACCTGAGAATGTTTGTATGATATGAAATCAATGACTTTTTCGACTTCGTTTTTCACCATTGATTCGTGAAATTCAATATATTCTGTTTTTAGGGCGTCAGATTCCGCTGCAAACCTGTTCGACACATAAGATATCCATAAATATCCAACAATTAGAATTGACAACACCGTTATCAATAACATGCTGTAAAGATACGCCGTGGATATGCTGATTTTTCTTTTAGTGGACATGTTAACCACCTCCGAAAATCTTTATAAAGCCTCTGGTATTATATCCCATGAGGGATCCCCGTGGGAACTGACTCATGGTGAAGCCTTTTGACAATTTTGCTCAAAAGTTCTTAGCGAAGCGGAGCGTTAATCCGCCTGAGGCGGATAAAAATTTGCAACTGTTTGAGGGCGTTAGCCAAAATTTAAAGTTTTCGCGAACGGGAGGTTTTGAAACTGCCTCTACTATCTGACAGGTTTCTATTGGGTAGAGACGTCACCGTTTGGGTCGGGGCTCTTCTTTTTGGGCCGACGCCTTCTTTTTTGTCCAGTGGATTCTTTCTGCTTTAATAGCGGGTCTGACTTGGTTTTGGGTTTTGGCTCAGGAGCAAAACCAAAAAAAGCGCCGGGGACCGATCTTGGTCCAGCTTTTTTCAATGGCTTTTTTTCTGATTTTCTTTGGAAGGGTCGCTTTTCCCCGGGTCTGGAAGGTCGCCGTCGCACAGGTTTCCTCCCCCTCTGTTTTCGTTCGGCGGGTATGGTTCGGGATTTATCCGCTACCAACCAGTCATCTTCCGGCCATATTATCGGGATCTTATATCCCAACATCTCCTCAATAAGTTCGAGATGAAAAACATATTTTTCGCACGCCAGAGAAAGCGCCCTGCCGGTCTTTCCCGCCCGGGCAGTTCGCCCGATCCTGTGAATGTAGTTCTCAGCATCCTGGGGCAAATCGTAATTGATAACATGGCTGATATCCTCAACGTGAATGCCCCTGGATGCGACGTCGGTCGCCACCAGAATCTTGATTCGGCCATTTTTGAACCCCTCCATCAGCCTGAATCGTTTGCGTTGAGGCAAATCGCCGGTGATACCCTCGGCGGGCCAGCCGTTTCCTTTGAGTTTTTTGGCAAGCCAATCCACGCCGACCCTGGTGTTCACAAAGATAAGCAGCCGGCGCCAATCCTCTCTGGCCAGCAAACCGAGAAGAAGGGGCAGCTTATGTTCGGTTCCGACGTGAAACAGGGACTGCTCAATTCCTTCAACAGTAACTTCCTCGGGTGTAACAGAAACAAACTCGGGCAGGTTCATGTAGTCATACGTGAGTTCCAGGACACGGTAGGAAAGCGTTGCTGAGAAAAGCATGGACTGCCGGGTTTCATAATGGGGAAGCTTGCGCAGGATATAACGCATGTCTTTAGCAAAACCAAGATCCAGAAGGCGGTCGGCCTCATCAACAACAACGACTTTAATGCCGGCGGTTTTGAAGATGCCCTGTTTAAAATAATCGATGACTCGACCGGGTGTACAGATAACAATATCCACGCCCTTACGCAGGGTCTCGGCCTGTTTATGGTAGTCAACACCGCCGACGACCTGGGCCATACTCAACCCCGTATGACGGCCCAGGATTTCGGCCTCTTCGCAGATCTGGAGTGCCAGTTCCCGGGTGGGAGCGACAATAAGGGCCGACGGCAGGCCATCCTTCCGCCGGGGCAGGCCCAAAAGCCGGGTGAAAATCGTTACCAGAAAGGCAGCCGTCTTTCCGGTGCCGGTCTGTGCCTGACCGGCGACATCCTTGCCGGCCAGAGACACGGGCAGGACCTGCGCCTGTATCGGAGTGCAGTACGTGAAGCCGATATCGTCCATACCGGACAGAACCTCTGCAGGCAGGTCAAACGCATCAAACCGGGTTTGGGTCAGAAAATCGGGTTCCGCTGCTCGCTGAGCAGGTATTTGAGGATCTATGGTCTCTGGCATGGTTCTCGATTATATACTATCTTTCAAAAAATTTGCAAGCAATCCTCACTTCTCCGGCAATTTCTCTTTGTGCCGGACCGGGCATTAAGTACAGTTCCTTTATTATATATCATGAAACCCTCTCAATCGTTTGAACTTAAATAACCTTTGTGATAACAAATAATCGACTATTGTATTAAAAACAGCTATTTTATTGACGGACAAGATTTTTCAATTTTGTATCAACAAAGTCCGATACAGATATTCTGAAGATCAACCGAGACCTTTGAAAAATGTTCAATTTTGTTCAAGGCCACGGAAGGTGAAAATCTTAACCACATGAATACATTGAGCATTTCGAGGATTAAGATTTGAGCCTGACCCCAGTGAAATAGGTTTCGCATTGCACGGGGCAGGCACCGGGATTGGGCAAAAGGGGGCGTTTTTCAAAGGTCTCAACCTAAACCACAGAGCGCTTGTAGAATATGAAAGAATTTTTTAAAGTTACCGAATTGGGCCGGGTCCTCGAATATGCATCTGATTTTGACCGGGTTGCGACGGAAGAGATTCAACTCTCCGAAACCACCGGAAGAATTCTGGCCGAGGACATTGTTTCCGACATCGACCTTCCGGGTTTCGCACGCTCCACGATGGACGGGTATGCCGTCCGTGCCGCCTCGACCTTTGGTGCATCCGAAGCAAATCCGGCGTATCTTACCCTCAAAGGGTCTGTTGCCATGGCAGCGGCGCCGGGATTTACTGTTGGAATCGGTGAGGCCGCGAAGATGCCGACCGGAGGGATGTTGCCGGAGGGCTCAGACAGCGTCGTGATGGTTGAACACACTGAAGTCATCGACAAAACAAGCATTGAAGTATACCGGAGTGTCGCTCCGGGACAGCACATTCTGGAGAAGGGTGAGGACTTCAGGAAAGGCGATATCATTCTTGATTGCGGCCGGAAACTCAGGCCCCAGGAAACCGGACTCCTGGCCGCATTTGGCAGAGTAACGGTTAAGGTCTATAGAAATCCCGTCATCGGAATCATTTCCACGGGGGATGAGATTGTCCCGGCCAATGAAATTCCCGGGCCCGGCCAGATTCGTGATATCAATACGTATACCTTGTCCGGCCTCGTTAGAGAAGCCGGCGGTATTCCGGTGACATACGGCATTGTTAAAGATGATTTTGATACACTTTTTAATACCTGCACGCAGGCTTTGGCTCGGTCAGACATGGTTCTGATTTCAGGAGGAAGTTCAGTGGGAACCCGCGATTATACGATTGAAGCCCTCAGCGCCCTGCCTGAAGCGGATATCCTTGTGCACGGAATACCGATAAGCCCCGGCAAGCCAACCATTTTGGCCAAAGCTCAAAGCAAGGCCTTCTGGGGTTTGCCCGGACATGTCGTATCGGCCATGATTGTTTTTGATGTTGTTGTTCGGCCCTTTATTGAGCATATCGGCGGGCGCTCATCGAAACATAAAAGCCCATCGATAATCCCGGCCCGGCTCAGCAGAAACTTGTCCTCCGCACAGGGTCGTATAGATTATATCCGTGTCCGGTTTGTTGAACAAAATGCTGCCCTTTGGGTAGAACCGATCCTTGGCAAGTCGGGCCTAATCAATACCATGGTGAAGGCGGATGGTCTCATCGAAATAGGGATGAACACGGAAGGGTTGGTCAAGGGTGCCGAAGTCTCGGTGAAACTGCTTTAGGATCACCTTCAAAAGAGTTGGAGTGATCCTAAGGATTCAAGATGATACAGAAGAAGTTGAAAGGATGCTCAAAGCGCTGATAAAATCTTTGAAGAACAAGCGCTTGAACCCTTGACCCCTTGAATCCTCGAACCCTCTTCTCCAATTAAACTGGAGAAGAACCTCAATAATTAACCTTCGTGCGCCGCGTGGTGTATAACATAACAAATCAAATGGGAGAATTATGAGCAAAAGGCGTCATATATATCTGGAGATGAAAACACTGAAAGAGGCTAAGAAAATCCTTTTTAACCGGTTTCCACTGTCCAACGGACTTGCCGCTGAGAGGGTGCCTGTTCCGGACGCCGTCGGCCGGGTCCTTGCGGAATCGGTAACCGCGGCACTTTCTTCACCCGGTTTTCATTCATCCGCAATGGACGGCATTGCCGTAAAAGCCGAGGCCACTTTCGGCGCCAGTGAAACAAAGCCAAAGCAACTGATCATTGAAAGGGATGCTTTTCATGTCAATACCGGCCATGTCATGCCGGAAGGTACCGATGCGGTGATTATGATTGAACATGTCAACGCCCTGGATGAAAACCATGTTGAGATCGAAGCGGCGGCATTTCCCTGGCAGAACGTCAGAAAAGTCGGCGAAGACATTGTGGCAACAGAGCTTCTCTTTCCTCAGAATCATATCGTCACACCCTATTGTCTGGGCGCACTGATTACCGCGGGCATTTTTAATGTTTCTGTCAGAAAAAAACCAAAAGTGCTCATTGTCCCGACAGGATCAGAACTGGTAGACTGGCAGAAAACGCCGCCCGGGGATCTTAAAGCGGGCCAGGTCATTGAAACAAACTCATTTGTCCTCGGAAAGCTCACCGAATCGGTCGGCGGTATCTTTCAACGGCATGAGATGATTCAGGACGATCTTGAACAGATCAAACAGGCAATAGGTGATGCCGCCAACAGCGATTTTCAGATCATTCTGATTCTCGGCGGATCATCGGCCGGGTCTGAGGACTATGCGAGAGACGTTATTGACAACCTCGGCGAAGTGCTGGTTCACGGCGTTACCATGATGCCCGGAAAGCCGGTTCTCATCGGGGCAATAAAGGAGAAGCCTGTTTTTGGAATACCCGGATATCCGGTATCGGCGATCATCGCTTTTGAGCAGTTCGTCAGCCCGTTGATATCCATGATGCTGGGGCAGCCGGAAAAAGAGAGACCCAAGGTCCGGGTCGACCTGACCCGGAAAGTCGCGTCAAAGCTCGGTGTTGAAGAGTTTTTACGTGTTAAACTCGGAACCGTCGGCAGCAGGGTTGTAGCGACGCCTTTGGCCCGGGGCGCGGGATGTATAACCACCTTAACAGAGGCGGATGGAATCATCCGAATTCCGAATCACATCGAGGGGTTGAAAATCGATGATGCGGTGACTGCCGAACTTCTTCGCCCCTTGTCTTCCGTTGACAATACCATCGTTGTGGTGGGCAGCCATGACAACACGCTCGACATTTTAGCCGACCAGATCAGGGAAGGCCATCGCAGTCTTTCCCTTTCATCAAGCCACGTGGGAAGCATGGGCGGGTTGATGGCCATTAAGAAAGGGGCATGCCACGTGGCCGGATCGCATCTTCTGGATACGGAGGACGGATCGTACAATATTTCATATATTCAAAAATTTCTTCCCGATGTTCACGTAAAATTGACGAATTTTGTATTTCGAGATCAGGGTCTGATTGTTCAGAAAGGAAACCCCAAAGGGATCAAGGGCATTGAAGATCTGGGAAACGATGATGTAACGTTCATGAACAGGCAGGCCGGTTCCGGCACAAGAATTCTCCTCGATTACCGTTTGAAGCAGTTGGGTATCGATCCGGGTGCCATCAACGGATATGAAAACGAAGAATTTACCCACATGTCGGTGGCCGTCGCTGTGCTCAGCAATGCGGCGGATGTGGGTTTGGGCATCTTCGCGGCGGCAAAAGCCCTGGATCTGGACTTCATCCCGGTGGTCACCGAACAGTACGACCTGATCATTCCGGAAATATATTATGCGTCGGACAACATCAAAATTCTTCTCGAAACCATTAACTCTTCAGCATTTAAAAAGCGTGTTGAAGCACTGGGGGGATACAGTACGGAAAAAACAGGAACGATCATTGAATTTTAGATCCGCAGATTTCTCGGATTTCTCGGATTAAGGAGACATGTTTTTTAATCATCTGCGAAAATCAGCGTAATCTGTGGACAACGAATCAAAACCTTATGCGATACAAGTTGATAGACCACACCGCCGACTTTGGCATTCACGTTTTTGGAACAGATTCAAAAGACCTGTTCACCAATGCCGCTCATGCACTGTTCGACCAGATTACGAATATCGACATGCTGCGCGGTCTGGATGAAAGCCACATTCGGATCGCAGGAGAAGACTGGCCTGATTTGATGGTCAACTGGCTCAGGGAGCTGTTATATCTCTGGTCAGGCAAAGAAGTGCTGGTCAAAAAGGTTCATATACTGTCCCTGACGGAAAATGAACTGTCCGCAAATGTGATGACGGACCCATATGATCCGGATCGTCATGCGGTTAAAATCGAAATCAAAGCGGTGACCTATCACCAGATTCAGGTCAGCAGCGGCCCCTCGGGATGGGAAGCCAAGATAATATTCGATGTATAATACAGAATCACCTCCAAAAGAGTTGGAGTGATCCTAAGGATTCAGGGGGGCAAGGATTCAAGGATTCGAGTGAGATGCTAAGAAATTTTAGGATTCAAGGAATCGAGGGTTCAAGGCCCGCCCTGTCGCGACGTGGTGATTACTTAGAGTATAGGCTAAGCTTCATAATGGTGATAGTTTGTTGACAATATAGTATGGTTAACCGTTCTGGGCCAGGGGTTCGAGAGAAATGATTAAAAAGTATAAAGAATGAAAAGTATGGCAGAAATCTTATGAACTCCGTTTGGATATTTATAGAATAACAAGAAAATTTCCGAAAGAAGAAGGTAGGGTCTGACATCTCAAATAAGAAGATCCGCCGTGTCTGCACCTTCAAATATTGCTGAAGGATGTTGATAAAATCGTTAGAAAAAAAACACTTGGCCCCTTGAATCCTTGTCTGCCCTCCAGAGGCGGGTAAACCTCAGACAGGCTTGTATGCCTTGTAGGCAGGATTTTCTACAACTAATCTGGAGAAGAACCATAATAAATAGGGTTACTATGGATATTAAACAAATAGACCAATACCGTTGGGAAGTGCCCAAAACCGGTGCCATGCGTGTTCCGGGAATGGTTTATGCAACGGCATCGATGCTCAAAGGTTCACAACAAAATGAACCGTTAAAGCAGGTGGCCAATGTGGCAACCCTGCCGGGCATTGTAAAGGCGTCGCTGGCCATGCCGGATATGCACTGGGGATATGGGTTTCCCATTGGCGGTGTTGCGGCCTTTGACTGGGAATCGGGTATCATCTCTCCGGGCGGTGTAGGGTATGATATTAACTGCGGCGTACGCCTGGCAACAACCTCCCTTGTCGAAAAGGAAATACGCCCAAAACTTGAAAATCTAGTGAACGCGATTTTCCAGGGCATCCCGGCCGGGGTCGGTTCCAAGGGCGCCATCAAGCTCTCCGTAAAAGAAGTCAAAAAGGTTCTTCGCACCGGCAGCGGATGGGCAGTGCGCCAGGGGTTCGGAGAAAAGGCTGATCTGGAACATACGGAAGACGGCGGATGTATGGAAAATGCGGATCCGGATGTGATCAGCCAAAGGGCTCTGGAAAGGGGCCGCAATCAGCTCGGAACCCTGGGTTCCGGAAATCACTTCCTTGAAATCGGCGTGGTTGAGACCGTCTATGAGCCCGAGGCGGCTCGGGCGTTTGGCATTTTTGAAGGTCAGGTCACTTTGATGCTTCACTCAGGGTCACGGGGATTGGGGTATCAGGTTTGTGATGATTCTCTGGCATTCATGGCAAAACATGTCAAAACACTCGGGTTCGATCTGCCGGACCGCCAGCTTGCCTGTGCTCGAATTCAATCGAAAGAAGGAATGCGTTACTACAACGCGATGGCCTGTGCGGCAAACTACGCCTGGGCCAACAGGCAGATTATGATGCACAACGCTAAGGAAATACTCATGAAGGTACTCGGTATGGGGCCAAGGGACCTTGGCATGAAGCTGGTGTATGACGTGTGCCACAACATCGCAAAAAAAGAAACCCATGTCGTTGAGGGGAAAAAGCAAACGGTCTGTGTTCATAGAAAAGGGGCGACGCGATCGTTTCCGCCGGGACACGAAGCGCTGAGTGATGAATATCGAAATGCGGGCCAGCCGGTCATCATTCCCGGCGACATGGGCACGGCATCATATGTTCTTGTAGGTACGGAAAAGGCCATGGAAGAAACCTTTGGCTCAACATGCCACGGTGCGGGACGCGTTATGAGCAGAACCGCCGCTAAAAAAGCAAGCAAGGGCAGAGCCATTCAGCGAGAGCTGGAAGATAAAGGCATTTTGGTCAAATGGACCGGCAGGGCCACTCTGGCTGAAGAGATGCCGGACGCGTATAAGGATATATCCCAGGTGGTTGAAGTGGTCCATGGTGCGGGAATCTCGAAAAAGGTGGCGAAGTTGAAACCGATTGGGGTCGTCAAAGGCTGACCACGCTGGAGAAAACCTGAATATCCAATATCCAACACGGAACCGCAAAAAGAGTTTGAGTGATCCTAAGGATTCAAGGGGTCAAGGAGTCAAGGATTCGAGTGATCCGCCACAGAACAGGCGGATAAAAATGCTTAAGAATTACTAAGATCTGAAAGGCTTTCAAGTATGATACAGAGGGAAGTTGGAAGAATGCTCAAAGCGCTAAATCGTTGGAGAATAATCGCTTGAACCCTTGACCCCTTGAATCCTCGAACCCTTTTCTCTAACTAAATTGACGAAGAACCACTAATTAACATGGAACCTATTCAGGCAATAACACTAGGCATCATTCAGGGACTCACCGAGTTCCTTCCGGTGAGCAGTTCAGGGCATCTGGTTCTGCTTCAGAATCTGTTTGGGTTCAAAGAGCCCGAACTTCTGCTTGACATCAGCCTTCATGTCGGAACGTTGATCGCCGTCTGCATCGTTTTTTTCAAGGAGATCCGTGCGATCCTTGGAGCACTGGTTCGCCTGCCCGGTTTGATCCGGATCGCCGGCGGTCTGAGACCTGTTTTTAACGACAATGAAGACGTCAGAATCGCCGTCTTGATCCTAGTGGGAAGTATACCCACAGCCATCCTGGGGTTCCTGTTCCATAAGATCTCGAACCAAATTTTTGGAACCGTATGGATCGTGGGGGTCATGCTTATGGTTACCGGCACCCTTTTATGGCTGACCCGGCAACTCCGTTCGGAAGGCCGTCCCCTTTTGCAGGTTTCCATGAAAGACGCCCTTATCGTCGGTGTGATCCAGGGGCTGGCGGTCCTTCCCGGGATATCCCGATCCGGATCGACCATTTCCGTCGCCCTTTTACTGGGCGTGGACCGGGAAGTGTCCGGCCGATACTCATTTCTTCTGTCGATCCCTGCCATCCTTGGCGCGATGCTCCTCGGGTTTGATTCTTCCATAACCCATAACTCTGTTTCAGGCGGAATAATTCTTCTAGGAACCTTCTTCGCCGGAATTGTGGGTTATGCTGCACTAAAAATATTGTTGCACATCATCAAACAGGGACAGCTGTACTGGTTTGCCCCCTACTGCTGGTTGCTGGGCGTCGGGGCGCTGATTTGGAACTGGTTATAAAAAGGAGGATTCCATGAACCCGGAAATGTTCAGAGAATACGACATCAGAGGAATTGCAGGCAAGGACATGACTGAAAATGATGTTGTTCTGATCGGACAGGGCGTCGGCACATTTCTTGTCCAAAACAATTGCTTTAAACTGACCGTTGGCCGGGATTGCAGGGTAACTTCCGACTTGTACTCTGAGAAACTGATAGACGGTTTGATTTCGACCGGTTGTCATGTCATTGATATCGGCGTTTGTCCGACACCGGTTCTGTACTTCTCCATTCAGCACCTCGACCAGGAAGGGGGTGTCATGGTAACGGCCAGCCACAACCCGGGAGAATACAACGGGTTCAAGCTGTGCATGGGCACTGATTCGATCCACGGCAAAGATATTCAGAAAATTCTAGGCATCATCAATGAAAAAGCGTTTGCCCGGGGAAAGGGTTCTCTTTCAACCGCCGACGTTGTCACGCCGTACACGGAATTTGTGGTGAACAATATTACCATTGCCAGCCCAATTAAAGTAGGCGTGGACGCGGGCAATGGGACCGCCGGTGTGGTTGCCGTACCGATATTGAAGAGACTCAACTGCCGGGTACACGATATTTATTGTGATATGGACGGAACTTTCCCGAATCATGAGGCGGATCCGACGGTGGCGAAAAATATGGAGGATCTCATTTCCCTGGTAAAGGAAAAGGGGCTGGATATCGGCATCGGTTATGATGGTGACGGCGATCGTATCGGCGTTGTGGATGAAAAAGGAAATCTCATCTTCGGAGACCAGCTGATGATCATCTTTTCCAGGGAGATACTTTCGAGAAAGCCCGGGGCCACGTTTATATCAGAGGTAAAATGCTCAAAGACCATGTACGATGATATCGAAAATCACGGGGGCCGGGCAATTATGTGGAAAACCGGGCATTCGCTGATCAAAAAGAAAATGAAAGAGGAGAAGGCCGACCTGGCCGGCGAGATGAGCGGCCACATGTTCTTCGCAGACCGATACTTCGGATATGATGATGCCGTCTATGCGTCCTGCAGGCTCCTTGAAATATTAACTCAAACCGGAAAGACAATATCCGAGCTTCTGGCTGATGTCCCCAAAACATATTCCACTCCGGAAATACGCGTTGAATCTCCGGACGACAAAAAGTTTGCCGTGGTTGAAAAAGCAACCGAATATTTTCGCAAACGATACAACATTATCGATATCGACGGGGTTCGAATACTGTTTGACGACGGGTGGGGTCTTGTGCGCGCTTCCAACACCCAGCCCGCCCTGGTTCTCCGCTTTGAAGCCTTGTCAGAGCAACGGCTAAGCGAGATCAGAAATCTTGTGGAGTCCACCCTATACGACATTCAAAAGGCTTAACCCGAAATTGTACAGCACAAAGTGCCGACGCACGGTCTTTGTCACTTTTAAGCCCTCCCCCATCTTGGTGGAGGGCATTTTTTAATTGCGTCCTAAATCCTCCGCCTCTGGCGGAGGACCCGGAGAGGTTCAACTGACCCGGGGGGGTCCGATACCTGAGACACCATTCAACCGGTGTCTTCAATATCGAATATCCAATACCCAATGTCGAATGTCGAAGGAAAACATCTTGTTTACCTTCGGATCAGATTTTCCGTTAAATTGGGTACTGTCATAGACTTTATCATTCGACATTCCTTGTTGGATATTGGATATTCGGCAACGTGTAAAATAGCGACTCTTTTCAAGGCCGGTGGCGATGCCCCATCGTGGGGGCTTCCGGAGGCCTCCCGCTATGCGGGAGGAGCACTCACTCGGAAAATTCTTCACAGGAACGATTCAATCGGAATATATTTATGTAAACCGCTATAAATTTCGATTTGTTCAATGTGCTGATATATGAAAAAACTGGATAAAAAAGTTTTTAGCACCCTTTTCTTTTCCATCTTTGCGGTGGTTACCGGGGTCGGTATCGTCGTTCCGCTTCTGCCCATATACGCCTATGATCTGGGCGCCAGCGGTCTATATATTGGATTGATATTCGGTTCGTTTTCCCTTTCAAGAACAATCTTTTTGCCCTATTTCGGCAGGCTTTCGGATAGGAAGGGGCGTAAACCGCTTATTGTCATAGGTCTTTTTTCATACACGCTGATTTCAATCGGATTCATGCTGTCCGACACTGTTGAGCAGCTGATTGTCATTCGCTTTATTCAGGGGATAGCATCAGCCATGATTATGCCTGTTATTCAGGCATATATCGGAGATATAACCCCCGACGGCCGAGAAGGCCTGACCATGGGCCTGTTCAATATGTCGATGTTCTTTGGCCTGAGCATAGGCCCCCTGATCGGTGGAATAATAAAAGACCGCTTCAGCCTCCAGCTCTCATTTGCGTGCATGGCTTCCCTCGCAATGATCGGCTTTTTATTAAGTCTTTCATTGCTTCCGCCTACGAGTTCAGAACAGGTTGTCCTTCGCGGAAGAGATCCTGCGGCATGGAAACAGCTTCTCAAAGACAGGGATATCATCGGGTTTTTTCTTTTCAGATTTGGCTATGCAGCATGTATCGGCATCATCTGGGGGTTTCTGCCGGTTTTGGCAGATACGGCGTTTTCTCTTTCCAGTTCATCCATCGGAATTCTGGTTATGTTAGGGGTTTTTACCAGTGGAATTCTTCACGTCCCGATGGGCATTCTTGCGGACAGAATGAACAAAAAAATAATGGTTGTAACCGGTGGGATAATCATTGGAACTGCTATATGTTCATTTGAATGGGCAAGCAGCTTTCATGGGCTGATTCTGGCCACTCTATTTTTCGGCTTCGGCGGAGGTATATCGATGCCGGCCCTGATGGCCCTTGCGGTACTGAAAGGGAATCAAACCGATGCCATGGGATCTGTTATGTCTCTGTTGACCATGGCGCACAGTTTCGGGATGCTTATAGGATCTCTCTTGGGCGGCCTGGTCATGGATATCACTCTTCTTCGTCACGCTTTCCCCTCAGGCGCAGTGATCATGATGCTTTGCGTTGGATCTTTCCTCGTTTGCACTTACCATAAAAAAGAGGCGGGTTCAGGTTGATCTGGTAAATGGATATTTATTCTTGAAAAGCTTAACCTAAAGGATGACAACCTCGTAAAAATCAAATTTTTCACGAAACCATCAAAGGACAACTTAAATGAAAACAGAAAAAAATAGACCATCTGAAAAATCTACCGTGTTTAAAAAAACATACACCGAATATCTGGCTCAGATCTCGAACATTGATTTCAGTACCAAGCAGGACAGGATCGGTGTGAAATTAGAAGGTCATGAGATTGTCGTTCCGTTTTTCGGCAAATCCTATCGGTTTTCCTCAAGCGGCATTGCAGACCCTTCCGACAAGCGACCCGACTTCGGGACATGCGTTGTTCTTTGTAAATACCTCCTGTTATGCCCGGCCGGTTATCCGCAAGAGAGCGACTGGGTCTCCTACCGGGATTTTAAAGATTCAGGTCCTTTGACCCATTTTTTTGCAAGCAACGTAGAAAACCCGATTGCCATGACTTTTTCAGGCTTGGCCGGTGATCTTGAAAAAGCCTGTGTAGCGCTCGGCGGTACTCGTCCCGACATCCAACTTTCGTACGATTTAATCATGCGATTCGATCCGCTGCCGAAGGTGCCGCTTTTAATGCTTTTCAATGATGCAGATGATGATTTCCCGTCCAATTGCTCGGTACTGTTTGAAAGGCGTGCGGAAAAATATCTGGATGCGGAATCCCTGGCCATACTGGGAGGAATTTTTACCGACCGCCTGAAAAGAACCGCAGGCAGTGCTTAATCAAAATATATGGCTGATATCTAAATGAAGCTCCCCTTCGCGAGCGGCGGGGTATCAAAATTGATCTCATTTTGTTTTCTTAAGTAAGATTTCGACATCACGCCGGAAGCCTTTTGGCCATTTTGACTAAAGTGCTTAGTAAAGCGGAGCGCAAAAATTGGAACTGTCTGAGTCCCGCACAGCGGGACGAGTTTTCCAATTTTAGCGAAGCAAGCTTAGCACTTTCCAAAATGGCCAAACCAGCGAACGCGGGATGTTGAAATCGGTACTGCCGACAGATCGAATCGGAACGCCTTTTACCCCGCCACAAGCGGACGGGGTATTAAAAATCATAATAAAGAAGGCAGGGCCATTTCTGGACCTGCCTTCTTTGCCATGTATTGTTTTCGTCAAATAGTCCTACAAACGGACATAACATGCCCGGATATCACATAATATCTATAGCCTGAATCCTTTTTACCTGCACGTCAACGTCTGGGAATAGTGCCAGACAAAAAGAGCTTGCTCAAATTTTCATCACGGAGAAAAGCTATTTTCCGCCACCGCCACCTTCGCTATTATGAATCAGGTAAAAATTCTTTCCATAGGCTGAAACAAAATAGTTATGGCTGTCCCCAACGCTCAAGTAGTAAACGCGATGGTCATATTTCATTTTTTCAAAGGAGGTGATTTCTGTTTTACCGTCAAGAGTTACAATTCTGTCACCCTTCTGCAAGTCTGAAACCAGAACCCATTTGCCATTGTCCGTTAAAACCGGATGCGTACCCGTGACTTTGAGCTCTCCATTGATCATGTAATAGTGATCCTGGTCTGCACGATACTTGTAGTTGACCCTCCTGGACACCATTTTTCCCTTCTTCAAATCCCTGGCCTTGACCATATCTCCAACACGCACATCAATTACGCGTTTAACGGAATTGTCAGCCATATAAACCAAAGTGTCATAAGCAAGACAACCTCCTCCTGATGCATTTGCTGCTGCTGCTTCCTGGGCTTCCTTATCGGCTTCGACCTGTGCGGCTTTCTTCAGGGCAATCAACTTTTCAAATAGGGCCGCAAGTTGAGCAGGGGTCCGTTTACTCAACGCGCTGATACCCGGTGAAGACGAGTCCGGACAAGATCCAGCGCCCTCTCTGGCAAGCGTAAAATTGGGGTCAGCAAACAAAGCCTTATTGAAAAAGTTTTTGGCTTCTTTCCACTTTCCGGCATCAAGGGCATCCAGAGCATTCCCGAAATGGACAAAGGCCTTATAGACCTTTGTGTGCGGTATACCGATAGCCTTTACCTCCTCAGGCGTCAATTCGATGCCTAAAATTTTTGCTATATCCCGTACTATAATTCTGGACAATTCGTAAAACTTTTCTTCATCCACCGAAACAGTGCTCGTGCCGCTAGCCTTTCCGGCACCTGTTGTTGTCGCCGTAACAGTTCCCTTGGATAAATTGCCGACAATAATACTTTCAGCCCCCAGCAACCTGCCCACCCGTGGTGCGGTACGCGGGTCCACAATACCTGTCTGGCCAAGCTTCATCTCCGCCAACAGCGCCTGAAGCCGCAACCTTTCAACGACTTTGAGGGATTTGATTTTGGATAGATCAGTAATCACCATAGCCGCCAGGCCCTTTTGAAACGCACGCAGGCTCTTGTCCGGAGAAAGATCCTGGTAATAACAGACAGCGACGGTATTGGCATCAGATTTCACTGTTTTGATCTTTTTTTCTTCCGCCAGTGCTTTTTCAACAGACTTCTGACTCTCAAGCATTAACAAAAGCGTCAGCTGGCCCCTGATTTCCTCTTCAACCAAAGGCTTCTTCCTGTCCCGAAAGCCCTGCCAGGTATCGATAGCTTTGCCGAACTCTCCTTTGGCGACATGTGCCAGCCCGATATACAAAACAGCGTAAGGATTGCCGGGTTTGGTCTTTAACACTGAATTAAACTCTTTAATCGCCTCGTCAAGTCGACCCGTCTTTAGGTAAGCAAAACCCAACTCATTTCTGGCCCTATACTTATGGGGTTTTTTAGAAAGATACTCCTTATAAAGCGGTATCGCCTCATCGTATTTTTCCTGTTTCAGCATTTTTTTGGCCTTGCTGCTCGGTCCGAAAAACGCCGATGCCGGCGTGTTCACCGCAAGAACAGTACACAGGCACAATACGCCTAAAAGTAAAATGTTTCGCTTATACATGGCTTTACTCCTTTCTGTTATCGGCTTACATAAAAAAATATCCATTCATAAATGTAAAGACGCATTTAGGTTGGGTGGGTATCCCGCTCCCGGTTCCACAGGATCCATTCGTCTTTCTCCTTTACAGGATCAAAAGATGCCGGCTTGCCCGGTTTTCCGTCAGCGCCAATATGCAACCGCTGCAGCTGCTTTAGGATGATTTCCTCCCACTTCTTCTCAGTGACTTCCATTGGCCAGGCAATTTCTTCTTTGGGGGCACCCTTGACAAAGAGTGGCGGCCCGACACCGACAATGCCTTCAAACACAGAAACATCAGCGCTTGTATCGGCAGCGACATCCAGATTATAAACAGTGCCCCGCACACCGATCACGGCTGTGTTGAGATGCGCCTCAAAGGTACCGTTTTTTTCGTTTACAACACTGCTGACTTTGGCCCACATCCGCCCAAGAAACAGTTTTGCTGAAAACTTCGGCGGCCCCCCTTCGGGGAAATGGACATCGCTAAGCTTGAATATCGTACCGGTTGACAGGCGTATTGTAGAATTGTCCGGCAATGTCAGTTCCACAACGCCCGTTTTTCCTGTTTTAATAAATTTGCCCTCGGTGACGGACAACCCTTTCTTCAAGGCCTGCCAAGGGCCTTTTTGCGTGTGGCCCATAAAAACATCGGCTTTAAGATACGTCACTCTGGCAACCTGGGCGCCGAAACCCGGCCCAGCCAGGGATAGAATGATGGCAAATACCAGTGTTATTATAAATATTGACGAATATGCTTTCATCTTGGCAATATCTCCGCAATTGTATTTTCAGTGATAATAATAACCCGCCCCTGGCTCAACAGGCCGGTTTTATTTTTCAGCTGCTCAACCCTCTCGGCGTCTTCAGCCGACAGTATCAATTGCCCCGTATCACCGGAGGTATTTATCGCTTTAACGACAACAGGGGTATCCCCTATTCTTCTATCCGATGTGGCCTCAGAGATGGAAGACCGGTAGCCGGCCACACCGTAATGCTCAACATAAGCTTTGGCGACAACGTTTGATCCGAAAACCCGAGTACCGTCGGGGGCCAGGAGGCTGGGGGCTAATATTGGTTTGAATTTTAAACCGGCGGCATCCACTATCAGCCCGCTAACATTTAGTTCTGAAACTTTTAAAATTGATCCGCCCTTTTTGCCTAATTCTGCGCCCTTGACCCCCATTCCGTCTATTGGCGCAGCCATCACAACCTTGGCAGTACCATCTTTAAAAAATTTAGCGGCGCAGCGAACGGCGTTTAAGGCCACACCCATTGTGTGCCTAGTCCCACCAGGGAAGTCTTTCAACATCTTATCGCCGGCAATATTGATTTGTGAAAAGGCTTTCAGGAGTTTTCTTTGGGCGTCGACTTCGGCCGCCCGTTCCAGCATACGGATGCGAGTTGCCGTTTCCAGCTTCCTTTCAAAATCTATCTTGCCGGTACCGGAAGCGAGAATTATCCTTTTTTCCCAATCCACCAGAGCGTCTTTAACTTTTGGGGCTAAATTTTTACATTCAATGTTCCGGGTGGCCGTTGTGATGATAACAACCTTTCCTTCTCCCAGAAAAGCGGGAGATTCGGATAATACGTTGGCCGGTTCGGAGGCAATAACCAGGTCACTTGGAGTGAGTGAGCCCAGCCCGATCGCCCGGGTATTCAAAGGATTGCCGCCCAATATTTCCGGGTCGACCGTCTCAATATTATTCGCGTAAACAACGGCTCCCCTGTTCACAAGAACTTCTTTTTTTACATTTTCCAGGCTGAATAAAACCGAACCGTCAGTGGCCAGTAATCTGGGAGCCAAGGCCGGCGCAAAAGAAATGCTTGAGGCATCAACAACAAGCCCTGTAAACTTGGATTTGGCGTTGGCGACTTTTCTGCCCGCCGCAGTGAGTTTGTCCATAGAAAAGGCATCGGAAAGCGGTGCGGTTACAACCATATCAACGCCGCCATCTGCGTAGAATTTTGATTTGCAGATTTCAGCACGCCTCACAAACCCCTGTATTTCAACCATAAACTTTGGGTTGTCAGCCGCAAGCGATTCACTTGTGACCCGAACGCCGGAAAGAACAGCCGCCAGCTTTCGATATGCATCTATGGTCGCCGCTCTTTTGGCCTGTCGCTTGATTGCGGATATGGATTTGTCCATGTTTTTGGAGAGTCCCGGAGCCGCAGTGCCCTGAACAACAACGGCATTTTGGGTCCACAGAACGCCGCCGTGGGTAATTTCTTCAGCTAGGCCTTTGCAATTTTCCGCCCTGGCCTGGGAAAAAAGAATCATTAAAAAACATATCGGCACAAAACCGGCGATTCGGATACTCTGCTTCATTTTTTGTTTGTCCATTACAGGACACCTTGTTTATTTATAATAGAAAAATCCGAACAATGAATATAAATGAATGCAACAAATTGATTTTATTTAAAATTACAGTCAACTCTTTCCGGCGCAAAATCCACGACTTCAAGACTGTTTTCACCCAATTGTATGCCGTCCAACAGTTCTGCCAGCTCCTCGCTTGTACCTTTAAAACGCATGTCGAGAACGAGCAGTCCGCCGGCCTTGTTCCAGCCTTCCTTCTTGCTGCTGACCACATTGTCCAGGGCATCGATGCCGGAGACTATTTGCTTGTATTGGCGGAAGCTGTTTACGCCGGTAACTTGCAGTTTCATAGGCGCACCGTTATTCAGATAATCCTGAAATGAAGCGGTAATGGCATTCACAAGGTATTGGTCAACCGCCTTGTGGACGGCTTCCTGCAGTGCCTTTGTGGCACCGGTCAGCGGGCTGATATGCGCCGCTACGCCGCTTTTGACTACAGACCCTAAAACCAGGCCGGTTTGAGTCTGTATGATCTTGGTCTGCAGGCTGGCCTGAATAGAACGCAAGCCGGTTCCGGGATAAGCTTCACCGCTGTCTTGGGCCACAGCCTTTCCCAAAATCACATACTGCGCCCCAAGACTCAGCCCAAGGCTTTTGGCTGCAACCGTATTGCCGGCCAAAGCCTGCCGGCGCTGGTCGAGATTTTTTACCGCCTCCAGCTGGGCCTTGTCCACAAGATCAAAGCCTTTACTTACAAGCAGGGAGGACATCTCTGTTTCCGCGATGCGCATTTCCATCTCGTCCTTTGCCGATTCTGCTATTTTCCCCCCCGCCTTATCTGCGCTTAATAATTTTTCCTTAATCAAAATCATCACTTTGGGCCGTTCCATGCTGTCGAGAAGAATCTTCATTGCAAGCAGGTCATCTTTAATCTTGTCCAGAGAAATTGTAGCTCGGATGACGACCTTGATTACATCATCGACCTTCTCCTCTTTCAATACGGTGTAGCTGGTAACATACCCCTGGGTCCGGGACAGAATTTTGTCCTTTTTCAGCTCGAAGTTTTCGACCTCGGTTTCTGAGTGGACGAACACCCCCACAGCCTGTTCCACGGCCAGTCTCATCGCTTGTCGAAGCGCATCTTCTTTAGAGGACATGCTTTCCCCCTGGGCCTCTATTGTTTTATTCGCGGCGACAGCAGCCAGAGGGATAAAGGCAACCACTGCAAATACTGTAAAAAATGTAATGATTTTTTTCATTATTCCAACCCTTTAATATTATCGATACGCTCTTTGTATGAAGCGTCCTTGGCAATGCATTTCTTAAACAGTTTCCTGGCCTCTTTCTTGTTGCCGCGATCTAAAGCATCTAAACCTCTTGAATACAGCAATGCGGCATCCATTTCCTTTTCCGAAGCGCCTTTACCGGATCTTGAACCGGTATCTTTTGACTGCAAGGCGACCCCGAGCGATCCGGCAATCTTCTGGGCCAGTTCCTTTTCGAGGTTCAGGAACCCTTGCGTATCACCGGTTGTTGATTCGGCCATAATCAGTTCGCCGGTTTCCACCTTTATAATCCGTGTGTCGATGCGAACCATCTTCCCAATCACCATGAAAGAACCGAAAGCAATCGATTGTGCCCCGAGAATTTTACCGGCCCGTATGGCGGATGATTGGTCCACGCTGCCGCTCTGACTCAGGGCGATTTCTTTCAACAAGGACTGAATTTTTTCGCGTTCAATGACCTTGAGAATGTCCTGCCTGTTATTCAGGTCGGTAATGAGCATGGCGGAAAGCCCCTTGGTCAAAGGTTCAAAACGTTCGGGATCTGTCACTGAATTGTTTTCAAAAGGCAGAATGGCCAAGGTTTTGGGATTCATATCCGCTGCGATGGCATATCCTGAAGACAGAACACCTATTGAAAGAATCACTAAAATAACAAAAGATATTGGGCGTTTCATGCGATTCACCTCATTTCCTTTTCTTTAACATGCCGCCGAACAATTTCCTATGCGCGACACATCGCCTTCACAGGGATTAAAGTTATACCTGTTCACAAGTATAAGCGAAGTCAGTCAAACAGACCAGTTATTCACAAGGCTAAAGCTTTTATTCTTATTTTTCAATTTTGTATATGAAAAAAATATGAAAACCTCAATATATTTTAATTTCACTTAAACCTTACTTCTACCCTGTCTGTCCATTTTCAAAGTGCACTATCGGTGTGATACAGTGAATACTCCTTGATTTTACCGTCCATTATCGATGCAGGTGATATTTTGCATTAGACCTCCCCGAGAAACATACCATCTCAATTCCAAAACCGTTACAGCATTTAATGGAATTTCCCGAGAATGTCGAATTCTGACTTTAAAAAATATTCAACATGTGTTTTATTGAGTCCTCAAAATTCCCGTTCTTCGGGCAGGGTCAGTTTTACCGGAGACGGGATGGGGTGATATGGATGGACCGCTATTACCGGAGTGATTAAAGAGATCACATCGATCTTTGAACCCGTCAGCTCCTCCGTCGTCCTAGCCAGCAGTCCGGATGATTCTTGCAAAGCCTTGCGCACTTCTGTAACGAACAATCTGCGGGGGTATCAAATGACCAAAAAGATCCTGCATGAATTCAAATCCCGCGATGCGGCAACCTTTCTCAATTATGTCACCGGGGATTGAGGGTATGGAAACCCATAACAGCTTAGGCCATTGGTTAACCGAAATACACAAAAATTATGAGAAGAAAAGACAAAGAAATCACCGACAGAGCTGAAATCGAGTCAATCATCCTCAGATCATCTGTCTGCAGACTGGCGCTGGCGGATCAGAATCAGCCGTATATTGTCCCGCTGAGCTTTGGATACAGGGACAATAAACTGTATTTCCATTCAGCGCTTTCAGGAAAAAAACTCGAGATAATCAAAAAGAATAACCGGGTCTGTTTTGAATTCGATATTGACTGTGAAGCCATAACGTCCGATAAAGCATGTGACTGGGGTATGAAATACAAGAGTGTTATCGGTTTTGGAACAGCATCCTTTATTGAAGATTTTGAGTCAAAGTGCCGCGCTCTGGATATTATTATGCGCCAATATTCAGACAGATCTTTTGTATACCCTGAAAATAAAGTAAAAAATGCGGTTGTCATTCAGGTTGAAATAGCTCATATGACAGGAAAACAATCCGGGTAAGGATGATGAATACCGTTAATGAAAAAATTAAAAAAACCGATGTTCGCTCACAACCCGATGACAAACCCGTGCTGAAAAATATAAAAAAAATAGCACAAAAGATGTTGGATGAAGCCCGGGGAAGCCATGACTGGGAGCACACCCTTCGTGTATACAGCTTGTGTAACCGCATCGGTTCTGCAGAAGGTGTAGACATGGATGTCCTCCGCACTGCTGCCTATCTGCACGATATCGGAAGAAGCTTTCAGGACGACGCCAACGGCGCGGTATGCCACGCTGAAAAGGGCGCCCAGATGGCATGGCCCATTGTAAAAACCCTTCCCCTTTCAGAAGAACAGAAACAGAATGTCATTCACTGTATAAGATCTCATCGATATCGGGGAAACCATTCACCGAAAACAAAAGAAGCGAAGGTGTTGTTCGATGCAGATAAGCTCGACGCCATCGGTGCCGTCGGTGTGGCCAGAGCATATCTTTTTGCCGGTGAATTGGGCGCTCGGCTTCACAACGCTGATATCGATGTGGAAAAAACAAAGCCGTATTCAAAAGATGATACCGGTTTTAGGGAGTTTAAAGTCAAGCTTTGCAAGATCCAGGATCGGATACTGACAGACGAAGGCAGGAGGCTGGCGAATGAACGCCATGATTTTATGGAGCAGTTCTTTAAACGATTTATTCAAGAGGTCAAAGGAGAGAGGTAGATGCTATGAGTATGAACGTCGTTGAAAAAATTGATGATCTGGTTAAAGTTAGGCATGTGCTGGCAAGTGTTTTTGACAAAAACGGCCTTGATTCGTTTGTCCCCGAGTTGCTCAGGATAAATCCTGATATAAAATTCTTTTCAACAGGGGGTACATTCTCTAAAATAAAAGAAATCATCGGTGATACTGCCGACACCTGCCTGACACAGGTTTCGGATTACACCGGCCAGCCGGAAACCCAGGGCGGACTGGTAAAAACCCTCGATTTTAAAATATATCTCGGACTCCTTACTGAAACCTACAATGACGCCCACAATGATGACCTCCGGCGAACAGGGTCTGTTCACATTGATATGGTTATCGGAAACCTTTATCCTTTTAAAGACACGATTTCAAAACCGGATGTGACGGTTGAACAGGCCCGCGGCAACATCGATATCGGAGGGCCTTGCATGATCAGGGCTTCCGCGAAAAATTATATCCGGGTGGCTTCGGTGGTTGATCCCTCCGACTATGGATCGATCATATCTGATATGGAAAAAAACAACGGATCCATATCACTGGACCTTCGTTACCAACTGGCCAAAAAGGCGTTTGAATACACTGCCGACTATGACCGCACCATTGCCGGCTATTTGGGCGCCAGAGCCTTTGAGGAAGTAAAAGGATGTTACACCTAAAAATATATAAAAAGGGTCATTTAAGGAAAGGAGAAAAAAATGTCTGAAGATCTGAAGAAAATGTATCGAACAATAATGGATGACCACTTTCCTCCCCAGATGGAAATCACTTTTGTGGATGAAGCGAAAAGGCAGACCCTCTTTTATGAAAAAGTTGCCTGGACCATCGACAACGTCCAAAAAGGTTTAAGATACGGTGAAAATCCGGGCCAGGAAGCAGCGCTGTATAAGCTTGCAAACGGAAACCTGGTTTTGGGTGAAACCGAAACCATACAGCCGGGGCAGTATCTGGCTTCGGACATCGAGCTGCTGCAATCCGGCAAGCATCCCGGAAAAACAAATTTGACCGACGCGGACAATTCATTGAATATCCTGAGATATTTTGTGGACAAACCCACTGTGGTCATTGTCAAGCACAATAACCCCTGTGGTGTTGCGCGGTCTGATTCATTGGTAGACGCATACAACAAGGCAAACATGGCCGACCGGGTGGCCGCTTTCGGTGGATGCATTACCGTCAATCGGGCGGTTGACAGGGCAACGGCTGAGGCGATTTACGAACAATACGCCGAAGTTGTGGTCGCGCCCGATTTTGAAGAAGGGGTGATGGATATTTTTGCAAAGAAACCCAATCTCCGGGTTGTCCGTATCGGAAATATTGATCGCCTGCAGAATTTTGTAGGCCAGCGATGTGTGGAATTCAAAAGCCTTATAGACGGCGGCCATGTCGTGCAATGGTCATTTGCCCCGACCGCTCGCACCCCGGCAGATCTCAAGATCGCGGAATGTGACTACAAGGGCAAAACATACAGGATAAACCGGGAACCCACGGATCAGGAATATGATGACCTGCTGTTTGGCTGGCTCGTTGAATCAGGAATTACATCAAACTCGGTTATTTATGTCAAAGATCAGGTTACCGTAGGCATTGGAACCGGTGAGCAGGATCGGGTGGGTGTCGCGGAGATTGCCAGGGACAAGGCCTATCGGAAGCTTGCAGACCGTTACTGTTTCGAAATGCTCAATATCCCCTATAATGACCTGAAAGATGACGATAAAAAAGCGGAAATTGACGATAAGGTTGCAAAGGAAAAGGGTGGGCTGATTGGTGCTGCCATGGTCAGCGATGCATTCTTTCCGTTCAGAGACGGCATTGATGTGGGTCTTAGTGAAGGCATTCAGTCCGTGATTCAGCCGGGCGGATCAGGAAATGATTATCAGTCCATCGAAGCCTGTAACGAGGTCAATGCCACAATGGTTTATACCGGGCAGCGGAGTTTCAAACACTAAAAAGCAAATGAATCACCCCGCCGCAAGCGGCGGGGTATAAAGGATTCAAGGGTTTTAGGGGGCAAGGATTCAAGTAAAATGATTAAACATCAAGAGGGGCTGAAAGTTTCGCAGGTGCCGTTTAGACTCTGTTTGGATGTTTATAGACCATCAAGAAGATAGATAGAGCGTAATCACTTGGACCCTGGAACCCTTGAATCCTTGGACCCTTTGGTTCAACTCAGTGGAAGAAGAACCAAAAATCATAAAAAAGTTGAAATTAGACAACTATTTTAAAACCCTGGAAAAACCTTCCAGGGCATAATCGATATCATCCGAAGTGATGTGGTAATGGGTCACGGCCCTCAGCCGCCGGGATCCGCCGGGCAGTACGCGAATGCCTTCGCTGCCGAGCCTTTCCGCCATTATCCGGGCAGTTATATCGGCCCTGGTTACCTCAAAGAATACAATATTGGTCTTTACGGAATTTGGATCGATTGACAACCCATCCAGATCGGCCAATCTCTCTGCCAATCGTTTTGCATTGGCGTGATCATCTGCCAGGCGGTCTACCATTTCATTGAGTGCCACTAAGCCGGCGGCGGCAATTACGCCTGCCTGCCGCATGCCTCCCCCGATTACCTTTCGGGCTCTCCGGGCTTCGGCGATAAAATCTTGGGAACCACAAACCACAGAACCCACGGGCGCAGCCAATCCCTTGCTGAGACAAATACTGACGGAATCCGCATCTACAACCAGTTCTTTTGCATCCTCATTCTGTGCGATGGCGGCATTGAAAAGCCGCGCGCCGTCAACATGGATTTTCAATCCATGGCTTTGTGCTATTTCTCCCACGGAATGCATATAATCCTTGTCGAGAGGGCTTCCATGGCAGCGGTTATGCGTGTTTTCGAGAATAATCAGCCGGGTTCTGGGAAAATGAACGTCGTCTGTTCTAATAGCGGTTTCAATATCACTCAAGGCCAGTTTGCCGTCCGGCTGGTTGGGTACGGTGTGGGGGTGGATACCGCCCAGCGCGGCAGACCCTCCCTGCTCGAAGAAAAAAATGTGGGACTGGTCGCCCAGAATAACTTCAGCACCCCGACCACAATGTGTCAACTGGCTGACCAGATTGGCCATGGTTCCACTGGCGACGAACAATCCCGCGGCTTTTCCCAACCGTTCACCTGCCATTTCCTCGAGACGGTTCACCGTCGGATCTTCACCGAAAACGTCGTCTCCGACTTTTGCGTCAGCCATTGCTTTTCGCATGGCCGGCGTCGGCTGTGTGATGGTGTCAGACCGTAAATCAACAATACGCATAATTTACATCTCCCTCTTCGATAAAAGAACAATTTTGGGGTAGAAGCTATCTGAAATCCGATCATTCCGCAAGTGTTAAAGCCTTTGAATTTATCATTTTCTAATCATAATCTTGACGTATCGATATGGATAATTGTAAAAACCATCAATGGAAGTAACGGTTCCATAGAATGACATTGCCGTTAAAAAGTTCAGGTTAAAGGAGTTGGAGATGGCCGTACCATTATGGGCACCCTCGGAAGAAAGAATCAAAAGTACAAACATGTACCGATTCATGCATTTCATCAATGGCAAATACAGCCAGGATTTCAAGGAATATACATCTCTCCATCAATGGTCCATTGAAAACATTCCGGATTTCTGGGCGGCCATGTGGGAATTCGCGGATATCATCGCGTCAAAACCGTATGATAACATCATTGATGACCTCAAAAAAATGCCGGGCGCCCGGTGGTTTTCAGGCGCACGGCTCAACTTTGCTGAAAATCTCATGCGATTTCGGGATGACCGCACAGCCCTGATTTTCAAAGGAGAGGGTCAGAATACCGTTAAGATAACATATGCCACACTTTACGATGAAGTGGCCCGGATCGCCGGTTCTTTAAAAGCAGCAGGTGTTCAAACCAATGATCGGGTCGTCGGGTTTATGCCAAATATGCCGGAAACCGTTATTGCCATGCTGGCCGCCACCAGTATTGGTGCCGCATGGTCTTCCTGCTCTCCGGACTTCGGCATTAAGGGCGTGCTGGATCGATTCGGCCAGATCAAACCCAAAATATTATTCACGGTTGATGGATATTTTTTCAAAGGAAACCGGCTGGATAGCCTAGAGCGTATCTCCAGCATCATCAAGGAACTTCCTTCCATTGAGCGGGTGGTGGTGGTGCCGTACACACAAAAATATCCGGATATCAGCAATGTACTGCACGCCATTTTATATGAAGACTTCAAGTCTCAACCATCCGCCCCTGAAATTGAATTTGAACAACTCCCGTTTGATCACCCCCTCTATATCATGTATTCATCCGGCACCACCGGACTTCCCAAATGCATGGTTCAGAGTGCCGGAGGGATTCTGATCCACCACATGAAAGAGCTTATCCTCCATACCGATTTAAAACAGGAGGATACCATCTTTTACTTTACCACATGCGGCTGGATGATGTGGAACTGGCTGGTCAGTTCTCTGGCAGTAGGCGCCACCATCGTTCTCTTTGACGGCAACCCCTTCCATCCAGATCCCGGTGTGTTGTGGGAATTGGCCCAGGATGAAAAAATTTCAATCTTCGGGACCAGTGCGGGATACATTGCCGCTCTCCAAAATGCCGGCGTAACACCCGGAAAATCGTATGACCTCTCTTCGCTCAAGGCGGTGCTCTCCACAGGGTCACCCCTTTCCAACGAAGGCTTCGAGTATATTTACCGTGAAGTCAAATCGGATCTTCAGCTGGCATCCATTTCCGGCGGAACAGACCTCAACGGCTGCTTTGCGCTCGGCAACCCGATGGGTTCTGTATATGCAGGTGAACTCCAGTGCAGGGGGCTGGCCATGAACGTCAATGCCTTTGATAAAAATGGAAGTTCGATAGTAAACCGGGAGGGAGAACTGGTTTGCAGCGCCCCCTTCCCTTCCATGCCCATCTACTTCTGGAACGATCCGGACAATAAAAAATACCATGATGCGTATTTCGACGTATACCCCAATGTCTGGCGACATGGTGACTTTATCATCATCAATGACCGAGGTGGAGTAGCCATATTCGGGCGTTCGGATGCCACCTTGAACCCCGGCGGCGTACGGATAGGAACAGCCGAAATCTATCGCCAGATGGATCGGTTGGAGGAAATTGAAGATAGCGTCGTTGTGGGGCAAAACTGGAAAAATGATACCCGTATCATCCTTTTTGTCCAAATGGCCGAAGGATATGAACTCACCGAGGAATTAAAAAATATAATCAAGACAACAATTCGGACCAATGCTTCGCCAAGACACGTTCCGGCCAAGATTTTGGCAATACCGGATGTGCCCTATACGCTCAACATGAAAAAGGTTGAACTGGCCGTCAAAAAGATCATTCACAACCAGCCTGTGCTCAATAAAGACGCCCTGAGGAACCCTGAAGCACTTGAGTATTACGCTGATTTAAAAGAACTGCAAGAAGACTAAGGAAAAAGAGTGGGCTCTTTTCCCGCATAGCGGGAAGCATCCGGTAGCCATCATGATGGAGGCATCGCCCCAGGCTCTGAACACAGTTGCTATTTTACACGTTGCCGAATATCCAATATTCAACAAGGAATGTCGAATAATGAAGTCTTTTCGACCTTTGTAAAATGACAGCGCCAAATTTTACGGGAAATTCAACCCGAAAGCAAACACGCTGTTTTCCTTTTATATTCGACATTCGATATTGAAAATACCGGTTGAGTGATACCTCACGCGTATCGTTGCACACCGGATCGGTTGAACCTTCTCCTGTCAGTATCTAGGACGAACAGAAAGATTTAAGCCTGCCGGCACCGAGACCTCCTGACGTTTCTCTTGACAATTCGAAAGCAACGGATTTGGGTTTTCAGCCCAATTCACTCACAAACGAACTCAAAAGGCTGCCGACAATGCATTAAATGTAAAAAGCACGATCTGTTTTCAAAAGGTTTCCTTGCTGGCTTTTTGGGTTGACAACTACGACAATGTGGCATATAATGTTTGCTAATATAATTTAAAAATCAACAGACATGAACCCATTCTCCAAAAAAATAATTGCCAGCTTTTCTCTTGTGATGCTCGGCATTCATATTATTGCAGTTACGGCAGGCGGTGCCGCACTTTGCGCGAGCCAACCCTGCTGCTGCACCAAAATGATGATGCATCACAATGGACCGCCTTCTGTCATTGATTCCATCGAACACGGATGCTGCTCGTCCACAGCTACGGTTCCTTGTGCTCTGAATAAAAACCAGATGCCGGATACACCGCCCCTTATCGTATCATCTGCAACGGAAGATATGAAAGCGCCGGTTAATGGCACAGTTAGCGTTGCTGTCAATGATCCTTCTTTCCGGCTACCAACGATAGGAAATAAAAATTTCAACCCGTTTTGGATCACTATCGACCCCATTCCCATATATCTTCAAAACCAAACTTTTATCTGTTAATCCATCCGATCTGCACTATCTCATCTAAAATTTGACCCATACCCGGATTCGTTTGTGTGAAATATCCATGTTAAACGAATCTGTTTTGCATATTCACAATCGAACTCATTTGAGAAAAACATCAAGGAGATCTCTGTTATGTCCAGGAAAAAACGCGACACCAGAAACCAAGATAAACGATCAGTCAAAAAAGCCGCTGTTCTCGGCACTGAAAGAAAACGCCAAGCACCGCTAATAATCTTTTTCGTTTGCACCGTTTTGATTCTAACCGGTGGCATCGCATTCTACAGCCTCTCCGGGAAAAAGGCATCGGCCACCGCGCCCGCAACCGCGGCGCCAAACGCCACTGCGGTGGACTTCCCGACAGCGCTGTTCAATGATGGAATAGCCCACCATTTCGCATACCAGCATAATGATATTACGATCCGTTACTTTGTCCTGAAAAGCTCAGACGGTGTGATCCGGGCGGCCTTTGACGCCTGTGATGTCTGCTGGCCGGCCGGCAAAGGGTATTACCAGGAGGGCGATGATATGGTCTGCCGAAATTGCGGACGCCGATTCGCATCGGTCCTGGTCAACGAAGTCAAGGGGGGATGCAACCCTGCGCCGTTAACCCGTGGAATTGTGGGCGACAAACTGGTCATCCATAATAGCGACATTCTCGAGGGCAAGCAATATTTTGACTTTTCCGGAAGGACGTAAACCATGACATTGAAAGAAATTGCATTGAAAAATCTGATGCGCCGCAAGGGCAAGGCAATGTTTGTGCTGGCCGGACTCGTTATTGGTGTGGCAACAGTGGTGGCTGTCATTAGTTTTGTAGATGCCACAACCCATGACATCAATCAAAAACTTGAAAAATACGGCGCAAATATTTTGATTGTTCCCCGGACGGACAACCTCACCCTGACCTATGGCGGCCTTTCACTCGGCGGCGTTTCTTTTGAGATGCAGGAAATCCGCCAGTCGGATCTGGCGGGCATCCATTCAATAAAGAATGCAGCCAATGTCGCCGCCGTCGGCCCGATGGTCCTGGGAAACATCCAGGTGGGGGATAAGCGAGTTTTGCTTTCCGGGATCGATTTTAAAACTGCCGGCACGTTGAAACCCTGGTGGAAAGTGAGGGGAGAATTCCCTGGCAAGCAGGGCCTTCTGCTGGGTCCCGAGGCCGCCCGAATTCTGTCTCTTAAGATCGGCGATAGTGTAAACGTGAACAGCCGTTCGCTTAAAATTACCGGGGTTTTGGAACCTACAGGCTCACAGGATGATCAACTGGTTTTTGCGCGCCTTGAAACCGTCCAGTCGCTGCTGAACAAAAAGGGTAAGGTTTCCATGGTAGAAGTAGCGGCTTTGTGCAATGCCTGCCCCATCGACGAGATGGTAAAACAGATCGCCGAAGTGCTTCCCGGCGCTAAGGTTATGGCCATTCAGCAGGTGGTCAAAGGGCGTATGGAAACCCTTTCCCAGCTCAAAAAGTTTTCCTACGGTATTTCAGCGGTGGTCTTTTTTGTCGGAGGTTTGGTCGTCCTGGTAACTTTTATGGGCAGCGTACGGGAGCGTACACAGGAAATCGGAATCTTCAGAGCAATCGGGTTTCGCAAACATCACGTGATGTGGATCATCTTCCTTGAAGCCGGGATCGTATCCACCTTTGCCGGGCTTCTGGGTTATCTGCTCGGAATCGGCGGCACCCATGTCGGTTTGAGGCTGGTTTCCGAAGGCCCTGTGCCGGCAATCCCGATAAACATGGAATTGGCCGGCAGCGCACTTATCATGGCCATCGTGATGGGGCTGGTTTCCAGTGCATATCCTGCACTCATGGCCGCACAGATGGATCCCAATGAGGCATTGAGATCCCTATAGACCCTTTTACATGAGCTGTATCTTCTTACGGAGGATAGTATGAGTTACATTATTGCAAATAATTTATCCAAAAAATACGGCAGTGCAGACTCTGTAGTGACTGCCATCTCAGATATCAGCTATCAGATCGATTCCGGGGAGTTTGTCGCTGTTATGGGTGAATCCGGTTCCGGGAAATCCACGCTGCTGTCCATCATGGGTGCTATGAACGCGCCGACTTCGGGTCGGTATATCGTTGACGACATCGATGTTTATGCCTTGAGTCAGGAGAAGCAGGCCGATTTTCGAAGGGAGTTTCTGGGCTTTGTGTTCCAGAGCTTTCATCTTGTGCCCTATCTGACTGTTCTGGAAAACGTCATGCTCCCCCTGACCACACTCAAGACCAACCGAAAAACAAAACAATCCATGGCTGAGCACGCCCTTGCAAGTATGGGGCTGGATGGAAAATTTCACCGGTTGCCAAATCAGATTTCCGGAGGTGAAAAGGAACGGGTGGCCGTCGCCCGTGCCATTGTCAACGAGCCCCCGGTATTGCTGGCGGATGAGCCCACGGGAAATCTGGATACCCGGACCACCCGTGAGGTTATGGAGCTGCTTCTTGGGCTCAACCAGGAGGGAATGACCATTGTCATGGTCTCTCACAGTGCCGAGTGTGCCAAATACGCGCAGAGGATACTGCGTCTCAGCGACGGCCGGTTGGTGGAGGAAAACAGATCCTTGAAAAAATCCATTGCGCCAGGGGCGGAACAACATCTTGAAACCAGAGCAGCCTGATCCGAATTTCTCAGGAATAACGAAATATTATAACCATTTAAAAATTTTTTACGATGAAAATAGTTGAAGAATATTCTCCAAATCAACAATACTATAATATGGGAGGTCATAGAACATGATTTTCGACAAATTCAACAGTCTAAAAAAAGTCATTATCATCGGGAGTGTTGTTTTAATTGCAGTCATCGGTGTCGTCTCCTTTGCCTTTACATCGGCAACAGATAAAAAAGGAACGCCACCGGGTGTTGAAAAATACCCCTCAGCCGGAGCAAACAATCCGGTTGCCACCGTCACTGACCGCATAGATGCGACATTGCCGGGAAAACTCGAAATTACCGACAACGTATCAAAGGTTGTTCTCCGTGTTGACGGGATGTCCTGCTCTGGCTGTATTTATACTATTAAATCAAGTCTTTCCGAATTTAAAGGCATCCGAGATATTCTGGTGAATCTATCTGCCGGACAAACCGAAGTCTATTATGACAACTCGCAATTAAAGGATGTCAACCGGATTGCTGATGCTATCACCGCCAGCGGTTATCCCGCGAAAGTTACTGAGATCCTTTCAGCGGATCAGATCAGAAAAGAGCAGGATCTGGCAGCCGCGCGCTCCTCAAACTATATTGCGTCTGTCGGCGAATGGGATATTTCAAGGAATGATTTTAACACCGAGCTGGAACATGCCAAGAACAGGTATGCCCTATCTTACGGTAGTGAACTCTTTACCACCCCCCGGGGAAACGCGCTGATGGACAATCTGAAATCTCAAATTGCATCACGACTGATCAATGAAGGGTTACAGATGCAGGCTATCCGAAGATCAGGGTTTGCGGTGAATGATGCTGCGGTGGATGCAGAGTTTCAAACATTTTTAAAACAACGGGGCGTCGGACTTGCGAAATTTAAAACTGATCTTGAAAAAACCGGGTACCGGTTTGATTATTTTATGAAAAAATTCGAAAATAAAGTGTTAATCAATGCCTACCTGGAAAGTAACATTCTTGGAAGCGCAACAAACGATTTCGACAAACAGCGCCGCTATGCAGCCTGGTTCAATAATGCCAAATTGCTGGCCAAGGTTGTATACTATGACAAGGAAATTGAACGCCTGGTTCAAGCCAGGGCTGCCGGCAGTGGCTGTTCCGGCGGCAGCAGCTGCAGCGCGAAAAGATGATCCTCATCGTAAAAAATACGGTTTTATGTATTCGCGCGGAAAGATTTCCTTGACGGTATGGCAATACGTCTTACTTTACGCTTTCCGTGGGTAATGATGTCCGCCGGATGCGGACTCAATATCTTTAATATTTAAAATAAAAACCAACAGGGAGGTGATGTTAATGAAACGTTTTACAATACCCAGAGTAGCCCATTGCAGCGACGGCTGCCATCGATAGTCCTGGGCAAGACGTTAAACTACCCAAATAAAGAAAATATTTTCAAACAGATATCTGAAAAGGGGATTACTCCTCCCCCTCAACTTGATCGATGCAGGCCATAAAATCGACGGTAAAAGCATCCAGAATGCTCTCTTCTTTTCCGAATTCTGAAACGTCAGTTGCTTTATTGTTCCCGACGCCGTATTCAACATCCCAGCCCTTGGCCTTCAGCAGTTCGATCACTTTCTCAGCCTGCTCTTTTGTCGCATCGCTTCCGATGTTTCCTTCAGCAATAAAAAATTTCATTTTACTATCCTTTCAGACCTTAAAATCTCGACTCCGTTGGATCATCTTCAGATTTAACGGTTAATATTGATTTTGACCAAGAACTTCAAGCGACTTCCGTATTGTTTTAGCGTTAAGGCCGAACAGTCCACCGGGCGTCACTTCGTCGCAAATAGAGATACAAAAAGATGCCACACAGCATCATGATAAAACAGAGCACCTGGCCGAGTGAAAACTTCATAAAAACAAAACCGATGTGGGCGTCGGGCTGGCGAAAAAATTCTATGAAAAATCTGACAAAACCGTATCCAAAAAGATAAAAAGCGATCATGGCGCCTTTCGGCATCTTTATGTGTCGTAAATTCCACAAAATACCATAGAGAAAAAGACCTTCAAAAAAGGCTTCATAAAGTTGTGACGGATGCCGGAGTCCCAATCCCGGCGCTGTCGGGAAAACCATGCCGAACGATGCGGATGTGGCTCTGCCGTACAGCTCACCGTTGATAAAATTCCCGATTCGGCCAAATGTATACCCCAGCGGAATGGCGGGAACACACAAATCAGCCATTGCCCAAAAATCCAGATCAGCCTTGTGTACATAGAGCCATCCCGCGAAGATAATGCCGATAAGGCCACCGTGATATGACATTCCTGAGATGCCGGTAAAGGTTATCCCGTCTAAAAATTTAAAAGGCAGAAATATTTCGAGAGGATGTTTTAAATAGTAGCCAAAATTGTAAAATACCACGTACCCCAGACGCCCGCCGATGATGAGACCGAGTATCATGTTCAACATGAGTTCGCTGACCTGATCCGATGATACGTTGAACCGTCTTTCGCGTTTGATGCGAAAAAGAACCAAACCGTAAACAATGAAAAAGGCAACCACATACATCAACCCGTAGTACTGCAACTTAAACCCGCCGATTTCAAAGATGACGGGGTTTAAATGCTCGGGTATATGCTGCCACCAGTTCCAGAAGTTATTCATCATATATCACTTGATAATTCCAAAACAACTTGATTGTATGAGAAGTTAATAGAACCTATCTCAAAAGTAAGATTAGGGTTCAGAGCAAGGCGCGAATCAGTCGAAAAAGCGGAGCATACACCTAGTATGTGAGCCCTCCTGAGGCGGACGAGCATTTTAAACCGTTTCGCAACACCGCCATGGGCACTTAGATTGTTTTTGAGATAGGTTCTAATGACGTTAAAACAGACTCCGTAGATCCTTTTCAAATGATCTTTAAGCATGAGCTGTATCAAAAAGCAACATTCAACAGGCAATGATTTAATATGCTTATCGAACTTTCCGGCCAGATAGAAAGAATTACGTATTTCAACGAAGAAAACGGCTTCACCATCGCCAGGGTGAAGGTCTCCGGGCAGCGGGATCTGGTGACCGTTGTTGGCAACCTGATGTCTCCGGCGCCCGGCGAAACCCTAAAAATGAGCGGCGAATGGATGAATCATCCCAAATACGGTGAACAGTTCAAGGTCTCGGAATACAAAACCACCGTGCCGGCCACCGTCTATGGAATCCGCAAATATCTGGGCTCAGGACTCATTAAAGGTCTCGGCCCTGTTATGGCCGAAAGAATTGTAAAAAAATTCGGTAAAAAAACGCTGGATGTCATCGAAGACGACATTGAAAAGCTGGCCGAAGTCGATGGCATCGGTACAAAGCGTATCGCAATGGTTCATAAGGCTTGGGAAGAACAAAAGGATATCCGGGAGGTGATGCTTTTTCTCCAATCCCACGGTGTCAGCTCGGGTTATGCCACGAAAATATTCAAGCACTACGGAAACAGATCCATACCGGCGGTAAAACAAAATCCGTATCAACTTGCAACGGATATTTTCGGGATCGGGTTCTTAACCGCCGACAGCATCGCGGAAAAACTCGGATTTGCACAAAATTCCCAATTGCGGATCAACGCGGGTATTCTCTACGTCCTCCACCAACTCGCGGACGATGGGCATGTGTTTTACCCTTACGAATCCCTCTTGGTAAAAAGCCGGGAAATCCTTCAGGTTGACAGGGAATCCATTGTTAACGCGCTGGCCGCCGTCTCTTTGGAAGGAAAAATCGTCATAGAGGATCTGAACGAAAACCTGGAAGAATTCAGAGAGAATAACAAAGCGGTTTACCTGGAAAAGTTTCACGTCTGTGAAACCCGCATCGCCATTTTGCTAAAGAAACTGTTAAACGCACCCAAGCTCATCCGCGTTGCCGATCCGGCCAGAGCCATTAAATGGGTTCAACAGCAGCTTTCCATAACACTGGCTAAAAATCAGGTATCTGCGCTTCAAAGCGCTCTTTCTGACAAGGTAATGGTGATCACCGGGGGACCCGGAACCGGTAAAACCACAATTATCAATTCGCTTTTAAAGATTTTTTCCCGTCTCAAAGCCAAAAGCATGCTGGCAGCCCCGACCGGCCGGGCCGCAAAGCGAATGAGTGAAACCTCGGGAAAAGAGGCCAAAACCATTCACCGGCTTCTGGAGTTCAGCTTTCAAAAAGGCGGATTCCAGAGAAACGATGAAAAGCCTCTGAATTGCGACGTGCTCATCGTCGACGAAGCCTCCATGATTGACACTATCCTGATGTACCACCTGTTAAAGGCCGTCCCTTCCAATGCCACGCTTATCCTCGTCGGCGATGTGGATCAGCTTCCTTCCGTGGGCGCAGGAACCGTACTCATGGATATTATCGCGTCCAATGCAGTACCCGTGGTGAAACTCAACGAGATTTTTCGCCAGGCCAAAACAAGTCAAATCATTGTGAACGCACATAAAATCATTAACGGAGATGTTCCTTTTTTTGAATCCGCCGAGACGGATACCGATTTTTATTTCATCGAGCAGGAAGATCCTGAAAAGGTGGTGGAGCTTATTGTGAAACTCACAAAACAGCGGATACCCCGACGTTTTGGATTTGACCCCATTGACGATATCCAGGTTCTATCGCCCATGCACAAAGGGGTCGTCGGCACCGGGAACCTCAACGATAAGTTACAAAAAGCGCTGAATCCCGGTCAGTTCGGGATAACACGGGGGGATCGGGAATATCGGGTATCCGATAAAGTCATGCAAATTAAAAACAATTATGACAGGGAAGTCTTCAACGGGGACATTGGAAGAATCTCCAGCATCCAACCGGAAGATCAGGAGGTTATCATTTCCTTTGATGGACGAAAAGTTGTCTATGGCTTTTCAGACCTGGATGAAATCGTTCTTGCCTATGCGGTTTCCATTCACAAATCTCAAGGTTCTGAATATTGGGCGGTGGTGATCCCCATGCTCACGCAGCATTTCATTCTCCTGCAACGAAATCTGATTTACACCGCCGTTACACGGGGCCGCAAGCTGGTGGTGTTGGTGGGAACCAGAAAAGCGCTGGCGATCGGGATCAAGAACGATCAAATGCGAAAACGGTACACGTATTTGAAGCACCGTTTGAGTGGATAGATTGAATCCTATTACAGTACAAGCGAAAATATTTTCTTTTTAAAAAAACACCATCCAACCTTAACTGAGGAGAAGCTTGGTTAATGGTTAGGAGTACGAAATTTGTGTTATAGCGGTTTCCACAAATACGTTCCTATTGATTCGCTTTTTTTCATATTTTATTAAGCTTCGGCTGAAACGGAACGTTATTTTGACAACTGGCATAGTAGGTTTAAGAATTGTCTCCCAGAAATCTTTCCACTTTTGCATTGCCTTTCAACTTCTCTATCTGACCAGTTACTTTTTCACGAACCTTCTTCTGCTTCAGATAATCCTGAAGTTTCTCCTTGACCTGCTCATAGGCGACTATAGATTCAGGCTTTTTGTCAATGACTTCAATAAGGTGGTATCCATACTGAGTCTCGACAATATCGCTCACCTTGCCTGGCGGCAAACTAAAGGCTGCTTCCTCAAAAGGTTTTACCAGTTGACCCCTGCTACGGTACCCGATATCTCCGCCCTTGACATTGCTGGGCCCTTCAGAATACTCTTTTGCAAGTGCTTCAAAATCTCCACCTTTTCGCAGTTTCTTCTGGACGTCTTCAATCTTTTTACGTGCTTTACTTTTCTTGGATTTTTCCGTTCCGGGATCCGCCTTGATTAATATATGCCTCACCCTTACCTGCTCGGGCGCCTTGAACATATCCGGGTGACTGGCGTAGTAAGCCTTGACTTCCTTTTCGGAAACCTTAACTTTTTGAACAAATTCCTTGTCGACATATTGCTGAATCGCCATTCTTTTTCGCATTTGAGACTTGAGTGCGGTCTCAGAGATTTTTCCCTTTAGTAATGCGGATTTGAATTCATCTTCACTCGAAAACCCTTTCTTCAGATTATCAAACCGCTCATTCACAACTTTTTCTTCGACCTTGACACCCTTGGATTGACTTTCCAGGTAAAGCAACTCTTCGTTGATAAGCGTTTCGAGAACCTCTTTCTTGATTCTTGGCAACTGTGATTTGTTGAAAGGCTTCCCCCTACGGGCAAGTTGCTGGTGAACATGAATCATCTCTCTGTCCAGATCACCCTTTGTGATCACTATTCCATTAACGACCGCAACTTTACTGTTTCCGCTCTGTTTTTCAGCTGCGAATGCCGGCATCGCAACAAGTACCAGGCCCATAGCAATGAACAGCACAAAAACCCATATAACCTTTTTCATCTGCATAAAAATTTCTCCTACCTAATTCAGCAGTCGTGGAGTTTTTCTTTAAAATGCTTATAAATAGCGGAAGGAATGATCAGCAGCGAAATCGTGCACTGTTTGAATGTATTAGGGCTCGTTAAGAAAGAACATCGGGGCGCTCTGATTATAGTCGAAATCTGAACGGTCGCATAGGCGCCTAACCCATTTTTTTAATGTTTATTCTCTGTTTTTTCTTTACGAGCCCTTATGCATGAGTTTGCACGATGCAGTCGCTGATTATTCATGGAGCTATTGAATCAAAAAAACTCCCCGACCCCTCGTCTAATTAAAAATTCAAGCGGCTGTCGTTCTATTGAAGAATCGAATACCACACCACCTTCGAGTTTCCCGGTATAGTGAACTTTTACTGTATCCCCACTTTTTACTCGGCTCATGAATTCCTCCCCTGAAAATTTCAGTTAATTGGAGGAGAATATAGAAAGCATCCTTTAGTTCATCTGGAAAAATATAGCAAGCATTCGTTCATATGTTATTAACTTCATTTGGCTTGTTAACGAAAACTTCATCCCTCATACAATGCACATGCTATCCCCCACTTAACTCATTGAGAACCTCTCGGACGAGATTTCCGTCAGCAAGTTTACCAAAATGCTTCATTACCGGCCCCATGGCCTGCATGGGTTTTTTAAAATCAGAAAAATCGATGTTTTCTTCAACCCAGCTTTTGATTTCCTCCCGGGTTGCCATTTTGGGTTGATATGATTCCAGTATCTGAAGATAACCCGAAGTCTCTTCCGTTTTGATCTCAAGAACTATTTTTTCTGATTTTACAAGCCCCTGTATAATTCCCAGAATATCATCATTGGTAATCTCTTCGGGTTTTTTTAACCGGGTTGTTTTCTTCCCGCTCTCCAGTGTCAGCGGCACCGTCAACTTCGGATACTCACTCATAATCTGTCGGATAGCGGTTTTTGCTTCCGCGTCTTTATCCAAGACAGCCGACTTCAGATCGACTTTCAACTTTTCCAGCAACAGTATGGGCATATCCTTGTTCCAACCGTATTTTTCGACAGGATCATTCGACATGGGTTTCTCCTTAATTGTATTTAATTGAGGCGTCGGGGTGTTTTTCTTGTAAAGCCTTCTTACCAGCGGAATGGATGATCTTTTTTTAAAGCGTGCACTGTTTGAGTGAATTATGGGATCGTTAGAAAGAACAGACGCATGCTTAAATATTTCCGCTGGGAAACATGCCGTCATGATGTTAACTCATTGTTTTTATATAAAGGCCTCTGTTCTTTCTTTACGAACCCTTATGCACGAGTTTGCACGATTTAACAAAAGATTATCCATGGAGCGTTTAACAGAAAAAACTCCCCGGCCCCTCAGTTAATTTCCTCTATAACGTCGACGATCTTTTACCGTCCCATTTAATCCGTCCAAACACCAGTAAAAATTTTCGAAAAGACCCGTTGATATATCAATCGCATTGAAAAAGTTAAAAAAATCTTTTAAATATGTTATGAGTCTCCTAAAATAAGCGTTCGAGCTATGAATTTCAAGATAACGACCAAAATAATCTGCATCAACTTGTTGCCTGAAAAGGAATAATTATGGCTATAAATCGAATGGATCTCACTTACAAAGGACAAAAAATCCACGTAAAGGATGATCTTGTCTGTTTAACCGATTTTTGGAAAGCCGTGGATCGACCTAAAAACAAGTCCGCTCCGCAGTGGTTGAATAATCCGCAGGCTGTCAATTTAATCTTGAGGCTCCAGAAGAAAATGGGAAAATCTCGGATTCTAATCGAAAATCACGAAGGCACCGGCACTTTCGGACACTGGCATATCGCTCTGGCCTATGCAAAATATTTATCCACCGATCTGGAAATGCATATTAATGAAACCTATATGCGCTACAAAGCCGGTGATGTTACCCTTGCCGATCAGATCGCGGATCGGGCAAGTCCCGAAGCACAAGCATGGCTCCTAAAAAGAATCGCCAACAAGGTAAAAGCCTGGTTGGGGATTGAACATACCCCGAAACAGATCGAAGAGAAACAATCCGACTAAATTGTCCCGACCTGTATTTGACTTGGCAGAATCGATAGGTGGGTCAATACATTACTTGACAGTTCAACCTTCAGAATTTGATATCACAACCTCAGGCAAGTTGTATCAAACTTTTGATATATTGCAGTAAGCACAAGTTGAGAATAGATGATTTGAAACCAAAATCGAAACCATCTTTGCATGGTCTAAACACACGATAAAAGGAAGCTGTCTTCTACTTAATAAGCCAGGCAAGTTACGGACGATTTATGAAGCTGTGGCCCCTCAGTCTTCAATTAGTGGTTAAAAGATTCTAACTGCAGGTTCAACTCAACACGTCACTTTTGAAATCCGAGTATTTCAAAGGCGGCCTTATTCACACTACGAATAACGTGTCAAGTAATGACATGATGATACTTATAGAAGCGCCTGATTCGTGGATCAGTGAGTATAGGACCGTGAACTTGTAAAACTGGCATACCTGGTGTAGAATTTCCCTCAATAATAGAGAAGCCCGAGTGGGTTGGAACGATATCCCATCCAATGCAAGGTGCAAAAGCAAATCTGTCAGAATACTCCAAGATACTGGTTCGAATTTTATCCCAAGACGGAACGATAGTACCTTGTATCTGAGCATGGCTCTCCGGATGGTGGGAGTGCCAGGTCACATGGCCTTTGGTGTCCACCATCGCCCCAGAACCCAGTTCGCCGGTGTCGGGATCAATGGATGCACTTAGCCCTCCACGTCCGGCCCTGAAGTTGTCGACGGGATACGATCGAGATGTTCCGATACGCTGTACAACCTTGGCGATGAACGGTTTCTTTGTCTCTGCATCCCAGAAGGTTACCATACGTATGGTATTGGTGGTATCCGAGTATAATCGAGCGCCGTATTCTCCCTGAGACACGAAATCAGTGACCACGTAATTCTCGAGTTTGTTGAGGATATCATTAAAAGTGTGCAGTGGGGTATCCTTTCCGTTAAGCTTAAAGCCATTCACACTCCTTTTTACCATGATGACCCCGATGCCATGGGCCCCCCATATTGGTTTTAAAACGAGCTGTTCTTCAGGTTTGCACGACTCCTCTATAAATTTTGATGGCGCCATTGTCCTGCCCGGGTGTAGCGGATAAAAAAGGCCCTTACGAATCACACCTCTGACTTCAGGAGTCGGTATCCCGTGGTGTTTCATCAATAACGGAAATGCCAATTTGTTATTTACCACTTCCCCAAACTTTCCGTTGATCCCAGATAGCCTTAGGGTGTCATTATCCGAAAGGTAGTCAGCTGGGTTGCCCGATTGAACTAAGCCGTAAATGCGGTAGTTGAACCGCAAAAAGCCATGCCTCCAAGCCCTTATGGTGTGTCTTAGCGGTAAATCGGCCGGTGATATCAGGTCTTTAATGACTGCGTCTGCACTCAGATAAGTTTTAAGCAGCCAGTCGTTCATTACTCTTACGAAATTCTTTTTTTGGATCATCCGCTGTTCAGTGGCTATCTGTTGGTTCGCTTTGTTTGTTGAGGTCATTATTTTTCCAATTTTGAACGTTTATTGAAAAACCCAGCTATTTGACAATTTTCCTTTTCATTGAGCAATATTTTTTTGCGGATCATAAACAGAAAATCTTCTATTTTTTGTTCTCTAAGTAAAATATCCAGAGCTTTAATTACAACACCTTCAACAGTGTAATTATTCTCTGAAGCGAAAGCTTTCACTCTCTCGGCAAGATTTGTTGGTATCCGAAGTGAACGTCTTTAGAGTTTTTTTGTCATAATTAAAACCCTATCTATTGGGAAGAGAGATAGGGAGATTCGATTACAGATTTCTTGCCAAAACAAAAACCTGAAGTCTATTTATACTGATTACAGATATCTTACAAATATCCACACCATTCATAGCAACAATCAATATACAGATATCATATTTTGCCGGTGTAAGGTCAAATGAATCCCGATTTAGACTGTTGGCAGATCATCTTCGCCCACCGACATCTAAATATATATCCTGATCTCTTTTGATGATTTTGGAATTAAAGCGTATACCAGAAATCCCAGAATGATAAAACCGATTAAGGTGATGACCGATGCGGACATGAACGCCATTTGATAGGCAAATACTTCCAAAGCGCCATAGGCGATGAGGATGTCCGTGATCGGCCCTGCAATGAAGGTTCCCGGAATCCCCCAACTGAGAAAATAGGTGGCATTGAATACACCGAAAAGCTTCGCGCGTCTTTCCGAAGGAATCAAAACGGAAGCGATGGTATATGAAGACGCGTAAATGATGACTTCAGAACCTCCCCTGAACATATTGCTGAGATAAATAATCGCTAAATCCGATGTGGTTGCAAGCAGAACCAGTGACCCAATTGCCATGGCCGTACCGAGCAACAGGAAATTCCCATTGCCGATTCGTCGACCGACCCACCCGGCGACAAGGCCCGTTAAAATCATTGCCATCGATTGTGTATTGACAATATAGCTTAACACCTTGCTCGACACCGAGAAACCGGAATCGAGAACCAGGTATTGTACCTGAAGGAGCGCGATGGAATTTCGGCCAAAATTGATAAACACCATTGCGATCAAAAAGATCAAAAGAACCCTTGGAGTAGATGCTGAACGGATGGGTTCCTGAACAGATGCATTTTCTATCTCATGGTAGATTCCCCCTTCGGGAACAAAAAGCATGGGAACGATGGATATAAACATCACGCCGGCTGCAATATAAAAGAGTGCGCCTTCGTAAAAGCCCCATCCTTCGTACTGAAGACCCAATCCATCATAGAGCAAACCACCGATCCAGACACCGGCAATTCGACCAATGCCGCCGACACTGGACAGCCTGCCTTGAACCGTGTTTCGATCCTCCTTACGATAGATGTCCGATATCAGCGCACTCCAACCGACATTCGACATGGACCAGAAAATTTCGACCGCAGAAAGACCGATGATGATGACATATCCGGCCAGCATAAGATTTCCCGTCAGGGTGTGGGCATACCATACGAGAACCGTTCCGAATCCCGCCAGTGCTTCACCGCATATGATCAGTGTCCGCCTTAACTGATGTTTATCCGAGATCACTCCCCATACAAAGGTCTGAAAAATAATGTTCATCACCATGGGCAAGGTGGCAAAAAGGGTTGTTTCCGTGACGCTTAACCCGAGAAAATGCCGCAGGTAGATGGAGAGGTAACTGTAGAATAACCCGCGCCGAAACATGGCGAGGATTTGAAAGGATGATATTCCAAAAAAGACGGTATAAGGGTTATGCCTGTTCAATTTTATAAAGCCCGACACATTAGTGAGTCTCCTCCCGCATAGCGGGAGGCATCAGGAAGCCCCCACGATGAGGGCTTTGTCGCTATCCCTTGGAACAGTCGATAATTTACAGATACCGAATATCCAGCAAGGAATGTCCAATGATGAAGTGTTCTCTTCTCTAACTTTTGGTATATGGCAGCACCAAATTCCACAAAAAATCCAACCCGAAGGCAAACCGGCCGTTTCCTTCTATATTCGACATTGAATATTGGATATTCGATATTCAACACACGGGTTGAGTTGGGCCTCACTTATCAGAGCACCCCGGGTCGGTAGAACCTTTCCGGGTCCTCCGCCAGGCGGAGGGTTTAGGACACAACCAAGGAGTTCATTAATTATCCGACATCGAATAGATACCCTTCGCTTGCGTGCGGCTCTATTTGGATGGTCAAGATAACGGTAATTATTTGAGGGGTTGGGAAGTTTTTATCATAAAGCTTTATAAATTAGCGAAATGGATGATCAGGTTTTAAAGCGTGTGCTGTTTGAGTGGTTTAAGGATCGTTAGAAAGAACAGACACATTGCGCACATTTTACATCGCAAGAGGTCTCCATTCGTTAAGCGAACCAACTGTTTTTACTATGAAAGCCTCTGTTGTTTTTTACGAGCCTTTAACCACGAGTTCACACGGTTTGAAAGATGATTATCCATAAAGCGACTTAACAGCGAAAACTCCCCGACTGCTCAATTATTTAAGGAAAAAATCTACGGTAGGATCCCAATCAGAACCGGGAGGATTCTCCAAAAGATCTTCAATTCTTTCTAAATAGATCCGGGTAGGCCCATCCTCGGGAAAGAGTTCCAGCGCCTGATTAAAAGTCTCTTCCGCCGCTTTCCAGTCCCTTTTTATGTACCGGCGCCGGCCGGAATGAAAAATCTCCAGAAACTTGAAGCGACCCGCATCAAGTTCTTCCCTGACGCCGAACAGTTCAAAGATGGTAACGGCATACGCTTTTCCCTTTACCCTTACCCGGTCCAATTCGCGTAAAACAAACCGGCTGTCCAGCCGCTCTGCAGTGGACTGGCTGATGATGATTGAGGTGCCATAATTTTTGTTCAGACCCTCCAGCCGGGATCCCAGGTTCACCGTATCACCGATGACGGTATAATCCATGAATTTATGACTTCCAAGATTCCCGACGGTGACCTGCCCTGTATTCAATCCAATCCCCAGGCTCAGTTTTTCAATCCCCTTTACTCCGCTTTCAGACTTTAACCTATCCAGCTCTTCAACCATCTTCAAGGCCGTTTCAGCAGCTCTCTGTGGGTGATCGCTGAGTTCCCGCGGCGCCCCGTAAAATGCCATGATGGCATCCCCCATGAGCTTGTCAAGGGTTCCCTGATATTCAAAAACAATGGGAATCATAGTGTCAAAATAGGCATTAAGCAGATGGCCTGTCTCCCGGGGGGTCAGGTTTTCAGCGAGTGAAGTAAATTTCCGAAGGTCTGAAAAAAGCACGGTCACTTCCTGTGAACGGCCCTCCAGGTTGATGCCAATGTCACCTCTTAAAATATCATTGACTACCCCCTGAGAAACGTATTTGCCAAAAAGACTTGCAACGAGTTTTGTCTTCTTTTTACTAAAAGCTCTCTGCCATGCGATACCACTGACATATTGAACTGATAGAATACTGATGCCGGGCGCAATCTCAACCCACAGAAGGTTTTGAACAAAAACAGCATGGGAACCGGCTATCATCGCGCCGACACAAATCACCAATAAAAAGAACCCCGGAAAAGGGCCCGGCTTCTCAAAATAAAAAATCACACCCAGAAATCCGCAAATGACGATCATGAATAACACATAATACATCGGGCATTTGCTTATAAATCTATCACTTAGAATAGTTTCAACGGCATGGGCGTGGCAGGCGACACCCACGGTTTTAATACCGGAGTCACCCTCCATCACTTTGCCGAATTTATCTTCATATGACCTCCGGCTGCTTTTATATCCAGAATAAGGTGTAGAAAAAAAATCCTTGTCCGTAGTAAGGCTGCTTCCAATCAGTACGATTTTTCCTTTTACATCTTCGGGAGGAAAACGACCCGACACGACATCCACATAAGATAACGTTTTAAAAACATCCTCTCTACCTCGAAAATGAATCCGCAGGTCAGGATATGGAAGTCTAAGCTGTTTCTCTCCTTCTGCGCCGAGTAAAAAATAGGCTTTATAGGTAAAATCCAAGGCAAAATCGAGATTGAGGAAAGCCCTTGCCACTTCCAAGGAAAAACTGGGGGAAATTGCCACGCCTTCCGCCACCGGTTTTATATCAAAAAAAGGCGCCTTCCTTAAAATTCCGTCTCTGTCGGGAAACATATTAATAAAACCATCGCCGATCATCCCCTCCTGAAACATGGAAAGGGATGTCACTTCCCTTCTGCCTTCCACAGCGACAAATTTGGATAGAACAACATTGCCGCACGATTCAATGGCTTTCGCCAAGGCTGCATCTTCTTTCTGATTTTGTGAGGGGGCGAAAAAGACAAGGTCAAGCCCGATGATCTCCGTATCCGCTTTACAAAGATTTACAAGAGCTTCAGCCATCTGCGATCTGGACCATGCACCTTTTTTCCTTTCCAATTCCGATGCGCTTCTCTGGTCCATGAGGATCAATACGATTTTGCCTGATGTGGGTTGAGGTCCGCGCCATTTAAAATGAAGATCATAGAGAATAAAATCTGCTTTCTCCAAAAGGTGCTGTTGATAGGAGACAAGCACAACGACGATAAAAATGATGGAGAACAAAAGTGAAAGAATGAGATGATTCAGAAAAAGTTTTTTTTGTGGATTCATTGAGCTAACGAAAAAGCGCAAGATGTTCTAAGAGATGCCCTTCAATACCGCCAATGGGACTGGATACGATGACCATGACCCGGCATTTTTTCAAGATTTGGCTTGAGGCGTCCGCTTCTCTGATATCTTTAGCATCACCTTCGCTGATGACGAGATTGGTTTTCATCAGCCCCTGCGCCTGTCGAACATTTTTAATAATATACTTTCCTCGTCTTTTCCGCTTACGCCGCTCTTCTGCCAGAGCTGTCCGAGGAGAAAAGAGGGCCCGTAAACCGTTGAGGATCCCATTCCCATGAAACAACCCCAATTCGTCTTGGTTTTTGTCTGAGACCACGTATCTGATCATGCCATTTTTAACCAAAGCCCCTTCTTCCGGAGTGTTCAGGTCATAAACAGATTCGCCGTCCTCCGTTACGATCTTGGGGAAGAGAGCCGGCTGAATCACGTCCCGATGCTTCAGCTCGCGGGCATCCAATACGAGCCAGGGAGAAGATTCCTCCGGGCCATCAATGATTTTCTCTCCTGGAACATCTTCTGATGATGATACCGGGCGTGACCTTAAATGCGGCAGGAGTTTCCGTGTTAACCCCTTTACGCCTTTCATGGGCGCGCGATATGTGACTTGGTAAAAAGGATGGGTCCCTGATTTAAAGAACTTTCTCTCGTAGGGCTCATAATAGATCAGGCCTTTAATCTGAATAATAACTTTTTTTTCTTCCAGATCCGATAGTTTAGTTTTGTCGTCTATTCTGAGTTTCGAGGCGACTTGAAGAATAGAGCTCAAGGCATTTGCCTGCGCCACCTTCAACGCCTTTGCCTTGGAACCATCGTTCATATGGGGATAGCCGATCCCCACCCCGTAAAAAAATCCTCCGCCCCAATCTATTTTTCCTTTGGGAAAAGATTCTATCAAGGAAGGGAATCTCCCGCTCTCTGCTCGAACCGAAACGCCGTTCAGCAAAAAAAGAGCGAGGACAAAAGCAAAGATGCGTTTGATATTCTTTTTAGAGATCACAAATTCTATCCATTCGATATCGCCTTAAGGATATTTTACATGGCTTCTTTCAACCGCAACAGGTATTGAAAAGTTTTGCCCTGATAGAAGCATTCATAGAACGGAGTGGAGCAAGGCTCAAGTCGGAATATTTCAATTCAAATCATTTTCCAAACGAAATCTCAACGGTATTGGATTGCAGTCCCGTAATCACAGGGGATGGACTTTTCATCGCATCTATCTTGTTGGCAAGCTCTTCAAGGGTGCCCTGGTATCTTACCGCCAGCATCGCATGCCCGGACTGAAAACTCCTGACCTGTATGTCTTGCACTCCGCGAATAGTTTTTAGATTCTTTTTAAATCTTGAAAGCTCACTAAATGAAATCTTCGAAATATTTAATTGAAAAGAACCTGCCTGATACACATCCTTGCGCCATTGTTCGAGTATTCCGGACATCATCTCTTCAATCAATTCGGAAGTGGCCTCCTCCAACGGAAGCAGGGCACCCGCGCCGGAAGGCGGGCGGGTTCTATACCCGGAGAATAAGATCTTCCCTGTATCCGTCTCAAAAGCTTTAAGCCGAATTTCATTTGAGAAAAAGCGCATCCCTTTCCCGAACACTTGCCTTTCATCGACAAATGATCTTCGGGCTTGACCCTCCACCAGAACCTCTGCGCCAAAATCTTTGGCAATTTTGCTGGCCCTTGACGGATCCCCCTGAATAAGGAGGGTTTCCATTTCTTTTTTTCGGCTCACCTGCCCGGCGTCAACCAGTTGAAATCCTTTTTCTAACAATCTTTTTTCTATCTGATTTTCCGCATTGCGGTTCCCTTCGAGGGCCACCCCCAGGTACGAGCTGTTCATCTCTCCGCTGTATATCACCACCATGACCCGGGGATTTTGCTTTTTTCGTATGAGCAGTCCGATGGACTCGAGGTCACCGGCCAGCTTTCCCATCTTCACCAGGGCTGATATCTCAACCTCATAGATGTCTTCACTCGGCCCTTCGCGTTTAATGCTATAGCTTTGGATATATCCCCGGCTTTCCGTGTAGATTCTTTCTTCCACCAACCGCTGCTGCTCAACCGATAATTCAGTGGTGACAAAAGTTCCTACACCCTGCTCCACAGCCCTTCGAAGGGCATCGTTAAGCGCTTCGTCTCTTGCCCGAGAAGAACTGCCGTCCGCCACACCAGTGGCGACAACCTCTTTTGCCCCTTCCTGAGCAAAGAGGGAAAAGCAAAAAAGCGGAAAGATAAAAACCAATGAAACGAAAATAAACTGACATCTTTTTTTCACGGAAAAACCCCTCTTTCGGAACGAAATCGATTTGGGTTGAGAAGGCATCTATTTCGCTGGAACCACTGTCATTCCTTTTGCGATGCCGCCGCCTTGAGTGATTTTACAGATCGAAATCTTTTCTTTTACGTTTATGACCTGGATACTCCCCGCCTTTTCAAAGCTTTGGTCCAGAACCTCACCGGTTCCGGGGTCCCTTAAAACTTCCGACTTTCCGACATTAAAAATCTGACCCAAAGAAACACCCTCTCTTGTTCCCCTGTTGATAAAGACCGAATCTTCTTTTTTGAGAATAACCGTTCCGCTCCAGGGAATCTCTTCCAGCATGCCGGTCAGAAAAGCCACACCTTCATCCACGGCTTTTTCAACGGCTTTTCCTGCATTGGTTTTCTTGAAGCCTCCGACATCACCTGTAAACCCCCCTTTGGTAGCACCAATGGTAAGCCCTTTCTTGGAAACTTTGCCGTAACACTTTTTCGATGCCAGAACCTGACCGGTACTTGAATCTATAATATACATAACCGTGTTGATTTCAGAAAAGCTAGCACTCCCCCCAAGCCTGAACCCTTGAAAACCGACGCCGGCTCCGCCGCCGCTGGTTTCATCTGCAAAATGTGTTATTTCTCCCTTTATCAGCAACTGCGCCGGAGTCATATGCCCGGTGACCACTGTTTTCCCCCCGCCAGCCGCCCTTCCGCTGGCGGCAAAATCCTGCTCCTCCATCGCTGCACTTCGCATATCTGTCTCACCCAATACGATAAAGCGACCCGTTTGATTCAGACTGTCGGTCAGAACAGCTCCCCAGGCATCCCCCAGGTTCCATTGGCCCCGCCAGTTAGAGCGGTTTTCGAATTTGGATACCGCTATGGTGTAACTAAGGCCGCCGCTCTGGGCCATGCATTGTCCGGAGCCGATAAGCACCCAGCTGAATAGGATCGAAATAATCAGTAAACCACGAAATTTTTTCATTCTTTCCCCCTTAATTCTTTCATTTCTTATATATCTAAAATAGAGGAAACATTTATTGAAGTCAATATGTGTTACCCGCCGGTCAGGCAACATCATCTTCAACACTGTTTGGTTATAAAAGCTTGTCAACGACCGCCTTCATTTTCTTCCAGTCAAAGTCTTTTACAAGATCCATTGCTTCCTTTTCTGAAAGGTTTTGATACGAAACCATGAACAAAGCGCTTTCTGTCTGACCCTGGGATAAAAATACGGTCACTGATCCCGCGTTTTCATTCTTGTCGTACCCGGTATGCACCTGGAAACCGTCGATTTCCGAGACGCTTACCTTGACATCCGTTGTTTCTACCTTCATCTCCTGCATCTGGCCCTGTGTCATGGCATGGCTGCCGATCATCACCATGGCGGTGATGCTGTTGTCGTCTTTGGTATACGTCCGAGTGGCGTTTGTCATTTTCATGGCGCCCATGTCCATACTCATGCCTTCCGGGTTTTCTGCTTCCCACCCTTGGAGGTCAATAAGCAGCGGGGTTAACGGCTGATGATCTCCGGCATGAGCTGTTGCCACAAATGCGACAATCAATATCAGCCCCAGGGCACGAATTCTGTTTGAAAAATGGTATCTCATCTTTCCTCCTTGGATGTATTTCGATTGTTCCATGCGTTTCTAACTTTTTTGAAAATCAGTGGAGATGCTTTAAAACCTTTTTGGGTAATGGGTCAATAGAAATGTGAACCATCCGAGGAGGGGATATTTAAGGATATCGGTGAAATTGGACGTTCTGGTTTTTGACCCATTGGTCGAATTTCCGTCTCAACCAGCGTTTAAAATGGTATCGGGTCGCCGGAAATAGAAGGAACAACCCGGCCCCATCTGTGACAAATCCCGGCGTCAACAGAACGATTCCCGCCACAAGGATGATCAGTGCGTCAATGAGATCTTCGGCGGGCATTATCCCCTGCTGAAGGCTGGTTTGAACCCGGGTCATGGTCTGCAAACCCTGCATGCGGGCCAGGGATGCCCCTATAAAACCGGTGATGATAACGATCAAGACCGTGTTAAAAGAACCGATGACAGCCCCGACCTTGATGAGCAGGTAGAGTTCAATAACAGGCACAAGCGTAAATGCGAGAAAAAGTTTAATCAGCATATCCGTCAATTATCCTTTATTTATAATTTTTTTAACAAAAATATGCGCATGATAAAGATGCCTGTCAAGGCCTGTTTCCTTTAAGCGGCCTCTGTTTTTAGGGCAATTGTTCTTTAATCTCCTGGTATTCTTTTACCGTCATTTCCATTATCTCTTGAATCGACAGAACCCTGTCTATGAGTCCCACCCCATGACCCGCGGAAAATACAGTCTTGTAGGAGATTTTGGAATTCACATCACCCAATAAAGACCGGGCAGCGCGGCTGAGTGAAATCCAACGTTTGATCCTTTTGTTTCTTTTAAGAATTTCTTCAATCCATCCGCTTTCCAGACCCAGTGCTTCCAGCGCCCGGGTTCGTATAAAGTTTCCGGGGAATCCATCCACCCTGTCGGTATTGACGATATCTTCACTCTCTGAATTGATGATGGCGTTTTTGTACGCTTCCGGCACCTCTGCTTCTTTCGACGCGATGAACCGCGTGCCCATGTAAACCGCCGAAGCACCCAGAGCAAACGCCGCAGCCATTCCCATCCCATCGACAATACTGCCGGCGGCGATAACCGGTAACTTAAATTTTTTCACAAGATTCGGAATAAGGGCCAGCGGGGTCAGATCCCCTGCATGACCTCCCGCACCGTACCCCACGGCGATAAGCCCGTCAGCGCCAAGGTCAGCCACCTTTTCAGCGTGTTCAAACCCCACCACATCACAGTAAACACGGGTTCCCGCCTGATGGGACAGACGAATCACCTCCTTGGGGCTCCCCAATGAAGTGATGATTAAGGGAACCTTTTCTTCGAGCGCATGGTCTATCTGTTTATGCTGAAACTTGTTTGTCTTCTGGACGATAATGTTGATCCCGAATGCGTTGGTGGTCTGTTCTTTTATCTCCTGAATCACTCGACGGTATTTTTCAATGGGACGGAAATTCAGGGCCGGAAACGTTCCCACGCCGCCGGCCTCACTCGCCGCGACCACCATTTTAACCGAACTCACCAGAAACATGGGGGCACAGACAATCGGATACTTGACATTGAACTGTTCTGTAAAAGCTGTTTTGATTGAATTTACCATCACTGACGCCTTTTGTTTGCTGTTTGTCGCAGATCAGTATTTTCTGCGATTTTTTTCTTAAGAGATAATACTAAAGTAAATCGGGCCACCGGATCCTCCTGAAACTGATCGGGAACCGTGGCGACCACCTCAACCGGAGATTCGACTCTTTGATCCGACGCTTCAGCAGCGGCAACCAGATCGGAAATTTTGCGACCCTGGTTGCATATAAAATATACATCACCCTCTGCCCGTTTCAGAAACTCTGCCTTCAGGCTTTTAAATATCAAAGATATACTTTGCGGACTCTCTTGTATGCGCTTCATGGCAATCAGTCCGGCGGCGCAATCGGCCCCGATGGCCAATGCCCCGAAGTACATTGAACCTAAGTGATTCCGTGTTCGCCGCCTTAGAGGGACCTTCACCACAACGGTATCATCGGACAGCTCGATGATACTGGGCCTGACAAAAAACAACAACGGAATTTTAAAAAATCCAAAGTGTCGCAAGGCAATGGTTGCCAGCCAATTTTCCGGAATGAATTTAAGCAGGCGTTTCATGCGGCAAATTCCTTGTTACGAAACGAAAAGGGGGCCGGCCAATCGGTTGACCCTGTGCGGACACATCACTCCGCTCTACTCTCTATACACAAAATTCAAGTCAAATTAAACTTTTATCCTTTTGATCCACCTTAATTTATGATAAATGAGTAAAAGTGAAAATTAACCGCAATTTTACGGTTCATGGAGGAAGAGATGGAGATCCTTGGCATTGATGTCGGGTTTGGGTTTACAAAAGCCACCAATGGAAAAGAATTCATTATATTCAAGTCTCTCTTTGGGGAGGCGACGGACATCCAATTTCGGATGAGTATTGGGGATGTTTCGTTTGCGAAAAATCTGCATGTTACCATTGATAACCAATCCTATTTTATTGGTGATTTTGCGGAGCAGCAATCGAATGTCCTGCAATTCACCCTGGACCAGGAAAAGCTGTTGGCGGAGTTTCTCAGGGTTTTGGCGCTAACGGCGGCAGGGAGCATAACAGAAAAGTATGTGCCGATGAATGTTGTTTCCGGACTCCCGATCGGCTATTTAAGGCAATATTACCAGCAGTTCGTAAAAATATTGACCGGTCATCACGATATTACGTTTCACAAACCCGATGGGACCAAGATTACGAGAAAGATAAATATCAACAAGGTTCGAATGATGCCGCAACCGCTGGGAAGCATCTTTAACCTGTTGATGGATGATAATGGAAAAATCGTAAACAAAGAGCTGGCAAAACAAAAAGTCGGCGTGGTGGATATCGGGTTCAGAACAACGGATTTTAGCATTTTTGATCAATTACGCTATGTCGAAAGAGGCAGCACGACAACCGACACCGGGATTTCGAAGAGCTTCGGCGTTATTGCGAAAAAACTTCGGGAAGAATGCGGCGTTAGCATTGAAGTCTACCGTCTGTACAAGGCGGTTCAAGCCGGTGTTATAAAAATAAGAGGAAAAGAATACAATATCGAAAAGCTCAGAGACCAGGTCTTTTCACATGCCGCCGGTGTCATTGCAAACGACATTGAACGTTTGTGGGCCGAGGACTGGGACATGGATACCATTGTCCTGACCGGTGGCGGTTCAATGGAGCTGGCCGATTACCTTCAGCCGTTGGTTGCCGGAAATGTCATACCCATCAAAAATGATATCGACGCCAGGATTAACAATGTCCAGGGGTACTATAAATACGGAAAGTATGAATGGGACAAATATACTTCAAGTACTGCCCCTGCAACCGAAGAATAGAGACCTTTGAAAAATGTTCAATTTTGCTCAAGGCCAAGGAAGGCGATAATTTTAACCACAGGAATACATTAAGTATTTCGAGGATTAAAATTTGAGCCTGACACCGGGATCGGGCAAAAGGGAGCGTTTTTCAAAGGTCTCGAATAGGATGTACACCCGGAAAAAATTATTACATTGCAGAAAGCCCTGTGGAATATTGTTCTGAGAATTCCACAGGGCTTTCTGGTTGTCATGATGCTGAATGAAACAAACCCGTCACTCATCGACATACGCGGCCCTGGTCGCGGCCGTGGTTTTTTGGGGGCTCTCTTTTGTGGCCACCAAGGTTGCCCTGGAAAGCCTTCCCACATTCACGCTGGTCTTCTTTCGATTCAGTATTGCCGCATGCCTCTTTCTTTTTTTGATGGTCTATCGCGGCTTCCCCTCGTTCACCGGAAAAAATCATGCCAAGATACTGCTTATCGCTCTGTTTCAGCCGGGCCTTTATTTTACCTTCGAAACCACCGGTCTTCAGCATACCTCGGCACCGAAGGCCGCCCTGATTATCGCCACAATACCTGTTGTTGTATTCATATTTTCCGCGATCTTTCTTAAAGAGCCTGCCAATATTACCCGCCTTTTCGGCATTGGATTGTCACTTGTGGGGATAACGATATTGGTCGTCGGAGATCCGAAATTCAGCAGGGGTATGGAGGGGCAGCTGCTTGGCGATCTTCTCATTTTCGGAGCGGTGGTATCAGCGGCTTTATACATGATCTGCGCCAGAGATTTGGGACAAAGCCATTCGGCCCTGGACATCACCGGTATGCAAGTGATTTATGGGGCCGTCTTCTTTGCGCCGGCATTTCTCTGGGAACTGCCGGGGATTGAGTGGTCGGCGATTAGCGATAGATCCCTGTGGGCGCTGGCCTACCTTACCCTGTTTGCCACCATCGCTGCCTTTCTGTGTTATAATCATGCATTGACCCGGATACACGCCTCCCGGGCAGCCGTCTTCATCAACGGCATTCCGGTGGTGACGGCATTTGGCGCCTGGATACTTCTGGGTGAAACGCTTACCCTGCTGCAGATTTGCGGTGGCGTGCTAGTGCTGTTCGCTGTTTCCCTGACCAACCTCACCACTGACCGGGCTGTGCCTGAAAAAATCGAAGTGTCTCTTTCCTGAATGTCAGATCTCCGAAGGCTATCCCGAATATTTCATGAAAATTTTTCAGTAAATCAATATTATTAGGGGTTTACGATAGCATACTAAAGCAGCGCCCTCAGGAATCATCGACCAATTTACAACTGGCCTGTAAAAAACAGAACTCTCCCCGAGGTGGCATGAGCTGGAGGACTTCAATGACTTCGAATTTGTTTCTGCCGAGTTGAACCCTGTCACCCGTTTGAGGCGGCTTGGCAGTGTTGACAATGGTGGGGGGATATCCGTTGCCCTTTACAACATAGCTCACCTTGTATTTTATTACAAACTTAAAGAGTCGTTTGCTATGAATCACACCTTGAAGTATTTTAAAATTCAAGACGGTGAAACGCCACACCTGGTAGATTTTAAAGTTCCTCCAGAAAGGTTCTTTCTCTCTTATCTCCATAACGCTTTACCTTCCCCTTACTCGGGAATAAACTGCCAGCCAGGATACGATTTCGCTTTGTATAACATGGTCGTATGGACAATACGTTTGATCCACGCACCCGACAACCCTCCCTCAAGATGAGTGATGCGTTCATCGCGGCCATATTTGTTTGGGAAGCGCAGAAAATTGGGCACGACTGGATAAAGAAAAACCGAGGTCGCCTCCCCACTCCAGAGGGAGGAACCCATAGAGGCGATACAGGCTGAATACATCTCTGTCATTCGCTCTTGATAGGCCATTTTGTCCTCATTTACCAGACCGATAAGGTTCTTGGCCACAAGTCGGCCAATGATACCCGACACCATGCCGGTGCGCGGCGGAGCGGCGGTGATGTTCGTTCCGTTCGGTGTTATGTGTGGCGGTGAAATAGGCCCGGGGGGGGCAAAGGAAATGCCCGCAGCGAAGATGTTTCTGTAGACCGGATTTTGATAGACGGCGGGCCAGGCTTCGGGGGTATAGTGCAGGCTTTCATATGGTAAACCATAGTAGCCGTCAACAAATACAAAGCCGGCTTTATTCATCAGCTTGCCCGAAATATCTTCACCCTCTTTGCCAATATACTTCATTGGCTGCCCTAAAAACTGAGGAATCAGCATGGCAAAATCGTAGTCGGTCTCTCCGTGATTCCCGCTGTAGTCCTCCCAGTAGATGCATTTCTGATCCACCTGTTTTACACCCTTCTGAACTTCCCATTTGATGTTGTGTTTGTTGAAAAGGGCTCTCACGTAATCTTCGCCGGACTGCATTACGCCGTTTTTCTTCCAATGGATGCCGCCGACGCCGAAATCAGCCAAGGCGGGTTCATTCGACAGCCACAGCAATTCCGCCTTATCCCGAAGGCCCAATTTAATCAGGTCCCTGTCAATATTCATCATATATTCGAAAGCGGCCCCCTGGCAGGTCGCCTCCGGATGACCCACGCCAATGACAAATTTGACCTTCTCTCCACGCCGCAACCGTTCAAGGGTCTCTTGATATTCGTCCCTGGCTTGTGCGGCGGACCTGAGATGGCAGACAGAGAGTGTATGCCCGTTCATGGGACCCAGGCCGGGTGTGCCCTCCCAATTCAACTTGGGACCCGTGGCAACAACCAGATAATCGTAATCTATCCGCTCCCGGCCGCTCTGATCGAGTCTTTCGGCGATCACGTAGTTTTCATCCGGATGAATTTCAGTGGCTGTACCGTTCACAAATCGGACATGTATTCTGTCATAAATAGGCTTCAAGGGAACGCACACCTTTTCCGGCTTCATATGCCCGACACCCACCCAGATCAAAGAGGGGGTGTAGAGGAAGTAATCAAATTTATTAATCAGCGTGACCTCATGGTCGTGACCCAGTGCGTTGCCAAGGTAGATTGCCGCCGTATGGCCGGCAAAACCTGCACCAATGATAGCTATTTTGGCCACTCTTCCCCCTTTTTAAAAAAATTCAGAATCTTGCCGAAGCCTGAACGAAAGGTCTGATGCAATGTTTCGCGAGACACGGTAGCCGATTCTGGGATTTCTTTCACACAGTTCGTCAAGCGCCTCGAACGAGACCGAAACAGTCGTTGTCCCTTCGGTGGCCGACCGCGCCGTAGCAGACCGTCTGCCGTGGTCGACCCAGGTCATCTCGCCAACCGACTGGCCCTGCCCGAGATTTCGGATGACACGTCCCCCGAAAGAGTTTGAGGCGTCGACGATCAGCTCGACGAAACCGCTCTTAATGAGATATAGGCAATCGGCTTTTTCACCCTGTAAAAAAAGGACCTCATCCTGACGGAGCACACGCTCCTCGAAGATGCCCGCCATCTTCTTCAACTGCTTATCTGTCAACCCCTCAAACATCTCAACGTTACGGAGCAATTCAATCAATTCCACGGTCTTAACTCACTTTCTTGAAAACGGGCGTTTCAACCCCAATGATTGCTGTCTGAAACCAACAGACACACCCTATATTTCTATTTCCATATCATCCACGGAAGCATTCGTATTCGGAAAAGTCTCTTTTGCGACCTTCTCTGCCTCTTTTCTCGCCGCTATTGTCGGGTATCTGCTTGCATCAAAATGGGTCAACACGAGTTTTTGGGCCCCCGCCTCTTTGGCGATTTTTGACGCATCTTGCGGATTAAGATGCGGCCATTCAGGGTTAGATTCGCCGGATCTGAAGGAACATTCCGAAATGAGCAAGGCGGCATCTTTTGCCAGTTCAACAGCATTGTGACAATAACCGGTATCAGGGCAATAGGCAATAATCTTTTCATCAAGATGCAACCGATACCCTAATGTCAGTGACGTATGAAACAATTCCATGCACTCAACCTGAAAAGGCAATTCCTCCTTCTCTTTTGGCAATTCAAAAGCTTCGACTTCAAAGGGAAGGTCCTTTTGGGGGATTGAAAAAGGTTCGTTGATGATAATTCTCAGGATATCCTTAATGCCTTCAGGCCCGAAAATCTTCAGCTTTTCATAAAAAGAGAACTTTACCAGGGTATGAAGGCCAAAAATATGATCAAGATGGAAGTGACTTAAAAACAGGAAGACGGGTTTATCTTTTCCAATATGCCTGCCAAGCTTGTAAAATCCGCTTCCGGCATCCAGAACAACATAATATTTTTCTGATTCTATGAATACGCACAATGTATTCCCGGTGGGAGAATCGTACCAGCCATTTGTCCCCAAAAAGATGATTCTCATGTCGGAAGCTCCTCGGTTACTGATTTTACATTACCCATCGGTAGCGATCTGAGTAATCCGTTATGGCAACAGGCACAAAAATTCAACGCGCCTGGTCAGGTACTTATCCCGAATATTTCACGCGCCCGATGCGCTTCTAACTATCTGAGGGGTCGGGGAGTTTTTATCATAAAGCTTTATAAATTAGCGAAATGGATGATCAGGTT